>JANYDX010000149.1 GCA_025363395.1 Verrucomicrobiota bacterium | reverse complement strand
GCCGGCACCTGGAAGGACCTGACCGACAACGTCAACCTGCTCGCGAACAACTTGACCGCCCAGGTCCGCAACATCGCCGACGTGACGACGGCGGTGGCGAACGGCGACTTGTCAAAGAAGATCACGGTCGACGTGCGCGGCGAGATTCTGCAGCTCAAGGAAACCATCAACACCATGGTGGAACAGCTGCGTTCCTTCGCCTCTGAGGTAACCCGCGTGGCCCGCGAAGTCGGCACCGAAGGCCGGCTCGGCGTGCAAGCCGTCGTGCCCGGCGTAGCCGGCACGTGGAAAGATTTGACCGACTCCGTCAACGCCATGGGCGCCAACCTCACCGACCAGGTGCGCAACATTGCCGAGGTGACCACCGCAGTGGCCAAGGGCGATCTGTCCCGCAAGATCACGGTGGACGTGAAGGGCGAAATTCTCGAACTGAAGAACACCATCAATACGATGGTGGATCAGCTCAACGGCTTCTCCGCCGAGGTGACACGCGTGGCGCGCGAAGTCGGCACCGAGGGTAAACTGGGCGGCCAGGCCCTCGTGCCCGGTGTGGCCGGCACCTGGAAAGATCTTACCGACTCCGTCAACGTCATGGCGGCCAACCTCACCGACCAGGTGTCGGGCATCGTGAAAGTCGTGACCGCCGTGGCCAACGGCAATTTGCGGCAAAAGCTCACGGTGGAAGCGAAAGGCGAAGTGGCCGGCTTGGCCGACACGATCAACAACATGACGGATACGCTCGCGATCTTCGCCGAACAGGTGACGAACGTGGCGCGCGAAGTCGGTGTCGAAGGCCGTCTCGGCGGTCAGGCGCACGTGCCCGGCGCGGCCGGCACGTGGAAGGATCTGACCGGTAACGTCAATTTGCTGGCGGCCAATCTCACCACGCAGGTGCGCGCCATCGCCGAGGTGGCGACGGCCGTGACGAAGGGCGATCTCACGCGTTCGATTCAGGTCGACGCCCGTGGCGAGGTCGCGGAATTGAAGGACAACATCAACACGATGATCTATAATCTCCGCAACACGACGGAGACCAATCAGGAGCAGGATTGGCTGAAGACCAATCTCGCGAAGTTCACCCGCATGCTCCAGGGCCAGCGCGATCTTTTCACGGTCGGCAAGATGCTGCTCTCGGAACTTTCGCCGCTGGTCAATGCCCAGCAAGGCACCATCTACCAGATGGACGCCTCCGATCCCAAGCACCCGGTTCTCCGTTTGCTCGCGAGCTACGCGCAGCGGCCGGGCACGCCCGGGATTATTTCGGCGGGCGAAGGACTGGTCGGCCAGTGCGCCGTCGAGAAGCAGCGAATTTTGCTCAACGATATTCCCACCAGCTACACCCGGGTTAATTCGAGCCTCGGCGAAGCGGCTCCGGTCAGCATCGTCGTGCTGCCGGTGTTGTTCGAGGGCCAGGCCAAGGCGGTGATCGAGCTGGCTTCACTCCAGCCTTTCAGCATCACCCACGTCGCGTTTTTGGAGCAATTGACGCAATCCATCGGCGTGGTGCTCAACACCATCGAGGCCACGATGCGCACCGAAGGTCTCCTCCAGCAATCGCAGCAGCTCACGGTGGAATTGCAGTCGCAGCAGAAGGAACTCCAGCAGACCAACGAGGAACTGGCGCAGAAAGCCCGGCAGCTGGCCGATCAACACGCCGAGGTGGAACGCAAGAATACCGAGGTGGAGCAGGCCCGTCGCGCGCTTGAGGAACAGGCGGCCGAGCTGGCGCTCACCTCGAAATACAAATCCGAGTTCCTCGCCAACATGTCGCACGAATTGCGCACCCCGCTTAATTCCATCCTCATCCTCGGTCAGCAGCTGGCCGAGAACGGCGGCGGCAACCTTTCGCCCAAGCAGGTGGATTTCGCGCGGAACATCCACTCGTCCGGCTCGGATCTGCTCAATCTCATCACCGACATTCTCGATCTGTCGAAGATCGAGTCCGGCACCGTGACGGTCGATGCGGAGGAAATCAGCTTCGTGTCGCTCTGCGAATCGATTGAGCGCAATTTCCGCCACATTGCCGACTCCAAGAGCCTGCCCTTCGAGGTGGAATTTCCCGCGGATTTGCCGCCCACCATCGTCACCGATCCGAAGCGGCTGCAGCAGATTCTTAAAAATCTCCTTTCGAATGCCTTCAAGTTCACCTCCCAGGGCAAGGTGGCGGTCAATGTCAATCTGGCCACGCACGGCTGGACCTTCGGCCATTCCGTGCTCAGCCGCGCGCAACAGGTGGTTTCATTCGCCATCAGCGACACCGGCATCGGCATCGCGGCGGAAAAGCAGAAGCTGATTTTCGAGGCATTCCAGCAGGCGGACGCCGGCACGAGCCGCAAATACGGCGGCACCGGCCTCGGTCTCTCCATCTCGCGCGAACTGGCCACCCTGCTGGGCGGTGAAATCCGGTTGAGCAGCGTGGCGGGCCAGGGAAGTACCTTCACCCTTTACTTGCCCGTGGTTTATACCGCCCGCGTGACGGAAAAGAGCGTGACCGCCTTGGCGCCCTCCAATGTGCCCGTGGTATTGCCGGCACCACGCGAGGAAAATATTCCGGATGACCGGGACGTAATCGAGACCGGCGACCAGACGCTCCTGATCGTGGAAGATGATCCGCATTACGCCCGTGTGCTGCTGGGACTGGCCCGGGGCAAGGGGTTCAAGGGCATCGTCGCCACGCGCGGCAACGCAGCGCTTGCCCTGGCCCGGCAGTTTCAGCCGACCGCCATCACCCTGGATGTTTTCCTGCCGGACATGCTGGGTTGGACCGTGCTGAACAACCTCAAACTGGATTCCGCCACCCGGCACATCCCGGTGCAAATCATCTCGGTGGAGGAGGAACGCTCGCATGCGCTGGCTCACGGGGCTTTCGCCTACGCGGTCAAACCATCGACCACCCAGGTGCTCGAGGACTGCTTCGACCGGATCAAGAAATTCGTCGAGCCCCACGTCAAACGGCTGCTCGTCGTCGAGGACAACGAAATCGAACGCCAGAGCATCGTGGAACTGTTGCACCACGACGACATCGAGATCACCACGGCGGGCACGGGCGCGGAAGCAATTGAACGCCTGCTGGACCGTCCCTTCGACTGCTGTGTGCTTGATCTCCGGCTGCCGGACATGACCGGCTTTGAACTGCTGGACAAAGTGAAGGCGGAACCGTCCCTGCGGGATATCCCCATCGTGGTTTTCACCGGCAAGGACCTCAGCCAGGCCGAGGAGCTTCAACTCCGCACCGTGGCGAAGAGCGTGCTCGTGAAAGATGTGCAGTCGCCGGAAAGGCTTTTCGATGAGACCGCCCTGTTTCTCCATCGCGTAGTGTCCACCCTGCCGGAGGCGAAACAACGGATGATCGAGCATCTGCACGACTCCAACGACGTGCTGCGCGGACGCAAAGTACTCGTAGTGGATGACGATGCCCGGAATATTTTCGCGCTCACCACCATGCTGGAGAACCACGAGATGAATGTCATCAGTGCGACCAACGGCCGCCAGGCCATCGAGATTATCCAGCAACAACCCGACCTCGGAGTTGTCCTCATGGACATCATGATGCCCGAGATGGACGGCTACCAGACGATGCAGGAAATCCGGAGGAACCCGAAATTCGGCACGCTGCCGATTCTTGCCCTGACGGCGAAAGCCATGAAGGGAGACCGCGACAAGTGTCTGGCTGCCGGTGCGTCCGACTACGTTGCCAAGCCGGTCAACACCAATGAACTGCTTTCGCTCCTGCGCGTATGGCTTTACCGCTAATACCAAGGCAAGTCGGTCCTAACCCAAACGACACCGTCTTCCCTCCCCTGTGAATTCCGCCGTCAACATTCTGCTCGTCGATGACGAGGCGCGAAACCTCGACGCCTTGGAAAGCTTTCTGCAGGCACCTGACTACAATCTTGTCCGGGCGCTGAGCGGACAAACGGCCCTGATGCTCCTGCTGGAAGGAGAATTTGCGGTCATGGTCCTCGACATCCAGATGCCGGGTATGACCGGCATTGAGCTGGCGAATCTCATCAAGCAGCGCAAACGCACGCAGCATATCCCGATCATCTTTCTCACGGCCTATTTTCAGGAGGACAAGGATGTGCTCCAAGGGTACGGCCTGGGTGCCGTCGACTACCTGACCAAGCCCGTCAATCCCCAGATCCTAAAATCCAAAATCGCCGTCTTTGTGGACCTTTTCTGCAAGACCCGCGCCTTGGCGGACGCCAACGTCGCGTTGAACCTGGAAGTCAACCAGCGCCAGAAGGCCGAGGAAACGCTCCGGCTGGTCAACAACGAGTTGGAAGCACGCGTGCAGGAACGCACCAAGGACCTGAGCCGCGTCAACGAGGAGTTGCGCCAGCGTGAAACGGCGCTGCGCGAAAGCGAAGCCCAGGCCATGGCGGCTTCGCGCGCCAAGGATGATTTTCTCGCGGCGCTTTCCCACGAATTGCGGACTCCGTTGAATCCCGTGCTGCTGCTGGCCACCGAGGCGGCCAACAACCCGAAGATTGCGCCCGAAGTCCGCGCCGATTTCGAAACGATCGCCATGAATGTCGCACTCGAGGCCCGTCTCATCGACGATATGCTGGACCTTACCCGGATCGCCCGGGGCAAGGTGGCGCTCGAAATGAAAGCGCTCAACGTCCACACGCTGCTGCAAGACGCTCTCGCGCTGGCCCGCGCGGAAATCGATCTCAAACAGATTGCCCTGACCCTCAGACTGGACGCCAGCCGGCATCTCGTGCTCGGCGACGAAGTGCGGTTAAAACAAATCTTCTGGAACGTGATCAAGAACGCAGGAAAGTTCACCCCCGAGAAAGGCCGCATCCTCATCGAAACCGATGCACCGGCCAAAGGCAGCGACTTGACCGTCAGGATCATCGACAACGGGATTGGCATGACGTCCACGGAACTTGGGCGCATCTTCGAGGCTTTTTCGCAAGGAGATCATGCCACGCAAGGCGGGCCTCATCGCTTTGGCGGCATGGGCCTTGGTCTGGCCATCTCCCGCATGATGGCGAAACTGCACTCGGGCTCCATTACCGCGACCAGCGCGGGCCGTAATAAAGGCACCACGGTCGTGATCAAATTCCCTCTGTTGTCAGAGTCAGCGCAGGACAATTCTTCCCAGATCATCCTGCCGCAACCCGCGCCCCTCCCCTCCTCTCATGTGGTCAATGGAGATCATCCCTGTCGCATTTTGCTGGTTGAGGATCACCTCCCGACTGCCCGCACGCTGAAGCATTTGCTCGTCCGCCGCAATTATCAGGTCGCGATGGCAGATTGCGTCAAAGACGCGCTCGCGCTCGCCGGCCAGGAAAAGTTTGACCTGCTGATTTCCGACATCGGGCTGCCCGATGGCACGGGCTATGAGCTGATGGCCCAGCTGCGCACCAGCCAGAGTTTGGTGGGCATTGCCCTGACGGGCTATGGCATGGAAGAAGACGTGAACCGCAGCCATGCCGCCGGTTTTGTGGCCCACCTCACCAAACCGGTGAGCGTGCACTCTCTGGACAACGCTTTGGCTGCAGTCCGGCGCCAACCAAACGAATAACGCGGCGTGTAGGTGGGTTTTTCGCGGGCAGGCTAGTCTGAATATTTCGCACCTAAAATCTCCCGATCCTTTTCACAGAGGGCACAGAGGCTGACACAGAGGAAGAAGGAGGGTACAAGGTGTGGGAGCTTCTCTCTCGTTGATGATCTAGTGCGAACGTCCAATCCGAAGCTTGAATCTACATTTTTCGCTCTGTGACCTCTGTGCTCCTCTTTCTGCCTCCGTGTCCCAAGAATTTTCCCTTGGTTTGAGGGTGAAATTTCCGGGATAGCAACGTTCAGTTCCTTGGCCAACAGTTCGTAGGTCCGGCCCATTGCGCGCAGCTCCAGAAGGTCAGCCTCAATCGTGGCAACCAACCCATTCGCGCTGATTTTGCCTTGCTGACCGCTGGCGTCTGACCTCTGACTTCTGCCTTCATGTCTGAAAAACTCACCCCGATGATGCAGCA
>JANYDX010000137.1 GCA_025363395.1 Verrucomicrobiota bacterium | reverse complement strand
CAATCATCTTGCGGGCTTCTGCAGAGAGTTCGGTAGCCAAACCCAAATCCAGAGCGCGTTCTAGCGATCGCTTGCACTCAACCTTAGCCTTTTGCCTGTACTGGCTCATTCCTAAATAATACCAAGCCTCCGCATCATCTTTCCGGGCACCGACGGCTTCGTTTAGGAGGGCAGTTGCACGGGAAAAATCCCCTTTGCGATAGGTGAGGACGCCAAGGGCTTTTGTCAGCTCGATGTCCTCCGTATGCAGCGCCCGGGCTTGAACGGCCAAGAGGTAGGCCTTCTGATCAAAGGCAGATTTGGACGCACCCAAAACGGCGAGGCGGATTTTCGCTGGTAGAAAATCGGGGAAGATCGACAGAACTTTTTCATAAAGTTGCTGGGCCCCGTCAGCTCTTTGTTGTTTCTCATTCAACTTGGCTGAAACCATCAGAGCGGGAACATAACTGGGCGTGGATTTCAGAATTAATTCCGCCTCGGTGGCGGTTTTGCTGTCTTCGTCCGAAGTTGTCTCCGGGGCAATAAATTTTAAAAAACGCCTGGCTTCTCCTGACCGGGAAAATCCAGCGTCCAGTTCTATCGCGCGGCGAAGGTTTGTTACAGTTTCCGGCACTTGGCCAAGGCTGTAAAGCGCTTCGGCAAGATCGAAAAATAGTTCAGGAGAATCGACCTGCTTTCTCGCTGCTTCTTGAAGCAAACTTGCGGACCAAGGGTAGTCGCCTGTTTCGTAGGCTAGGTTTCCGAGGACATGGGCGACTTCAGGCTCATCAGGGGATTGTTTGCGGGCAGCCTTTGCTGCCTCCATGGCCTTGACTCGATCTTTGTTTGAGCTGTAAAGCCGCGCCAGACTCAACAAGACGTTTACATTTTTTCCGTTGACCAGTAGCGCGGACTCATAGGCAGCGATGGCCTTTTCACGATTTCCTTCACGTTCGTAAATATTAGCCAGGCGAGCCAACGCCACCGGATCGGTCTTTTTCCCAGCAATGGTGTGTTCAAGTGCTTGCTTGATTTCGGCGGACGGCCGGGAAAGGTCAGTTGTCAAGACCGCAAGGGATTGTTTCGCTTCCTCCGCTCCGGTAAATTCAGTTCCGGATTTCAAGGCTTCCTGCAAGGAAGTCCGGGCGGAGTCTTCAAACCCCATCATATAATGGGCCATACCCAGATGGTAGTGAATCACGGCTGAGTCCGGCATTTTTTCCGCGCTTTCCTGCAGAAGAATAAGCGCCCGGGGATACTGATGTTTCCGGTACAGGATCCAGCCAAGGGTATCCGCAACATGCGGTTCGTCGGGTTGGAGTTCGCGAGCACGCTGGGCTAGATCGTAGGCTTGATCCAGCTGGCCAAACTCCTCCGCGTCCAGATAGGCAAGGTTGTTCAGGGCGCCACTGGATTTGGGATTGATAGCCAGGATTTTCAGATAGGCGTCGCGGGCGGCGGCAAAGCTTTTCTGCTGCTCTGAGATGATGCCGATCATCATGAGCGCGGTGGTGTCCTTTGGGCTGTGAGCGGCTGCTTGCTCGAGGCTGGCGAGAGCCTTCGTCTGTTGGTTGGTGGTATTATAAATGCCCGCCAGTAGAAAATATGCGGTAGGAACGTCGGGTGAAAGTTCGATCGATTTTTTCAGAGCTGCTTCAGCTGCTGGAAAATCTTTTTGGGCGAGAAATATTTTTGCGATGAGGAGCTGGCCCGGGCCGGCCAGCTGCGGGGTTTTCGCGAGTGCGGCGTCGACCCGTTCCCGGGCGTCTTGAAATTTACTTTCGATCAAATCGAGGTTGATCAGCTGTTCCAAGGCCAGGGCGCTCTCGGGCATCATGGCATAGGCGCGAGTAAAGGCTTCGCGTGCCTCATTGTTTTTTCGTTGTTGGGCGAGAACCCCCCCGAGCAGAAGTGGGATTTGCCCATTTTTTGGAAATTGTTTTTCAATCTGCTGGTAAATCGCCAGCTGGGCATCCAAGTCACCTTGGGCGTGATAAGCCTCGGCGAGCAGTAGTTGGGCGTGGGTCAGATCGGGTCGTTGCGGGATGAGTTTTCTCAGTAGCGTGATGGCCGATCTCGGATCCCCTTTGCGGATATACAGGCTCGCCAGCTGCAGCACGGCGTCGGCGTAAGCGGGAGCAAGAGTGACGGCCTGATTCAGCTGGTCGATGGCACGGCCGACTTCGCCGGAAGCGGCAAAGGCACGTCCGAGAATAAAATGGGTGGCAGGTGACTTGGGATAGGCTGCAGTCAACTTCTCCAAGGTGACGATTGCGGCTTCGACGTCCCCTTTGGCGATTTGCAGCCGACCAGCGAGCAGGAGCGCATCCAGATTGCCCGGATCCTTGTCGAGTGCTCGGCCCACATAGTCATTGCACTCGGTGAAGTTCTTTTCGGTGAGCGCTACTTCGGCCATGGCGATCCAAGCGGGTACAAAATCCGGGGCTTTTTTAGTCATCTCCGTGAGTAACTGTTTCCCTGCGGGCAGGTTTCCGTTTTGAAGAACGAACTGGGCATACTGCAGCTTGGAAGCGGACCGGGCTGGGGAAAACTCTGCGGCGTGTTTGAACGCCTCCGCCGCCGAATTAACATCCGCCCGTGCGAGATATAATGTGCCGAGAACGGTATGTGCCGTGGCAAATTTGGGATCGGCCGCCAGCGCTTGCTTTAACAGACCCTCGGCTTCATCCAGACGGCCTTGGCGGAGGCTGATTCCTCCTTGGGCGGCGAGGCTCGGCGCACCTTTGGCGGCCGCCGCCGGGAGATTCAGCAACCGCTTCCGCAAGGGGTCGCATTCCTCCGGCTTGATCATGCCTGCCACGAGCAATTGCGGCGCATCGGGGTCCGTCGGCCGATGATCGAGGACAAAATTCGCGTGCTCCTGAGCGTCTTTCAAATTTCCGGTGGCCAGAGCCAATTGCGCGAGTTTTACCCGCAAATCGAGGTCGTCTGGTTGCAACTCGTAACCTTTTCGCAAGTAGGCAATCGCCCGCCCCATGCGACCCTGTTCACTGTACACCAGACCCAACCGGCCGATGGCCCGGGAATTTTGCGCATCGAGCTTGAGTGCGTTCAAGTATTCAACTTCGGCGCTTGTGTATTCGCCGGAATCAAAAAAGCGGTCGGCGGATTGGAGGGCGTTTGCCAGCCGCGCTTGGCGGGAACAACCAGTGCCCAAAGCGACCTGCAAAAGGAGACCCAAGACGAAGATGGAGCGGACGAAAAATTTCATGTCAGGACGGAACGGAGGGTTTGATTTTCTGTGCTGCTGACCGATCGGATTTGAGTAACGACAGTAAAATCAGGATGAAGGGTACGAGCGATGCGGCAAAAAAAATGGGACCGCCGTGTCGGTGAATGTATGAGTTGATCATGTGCGGTCCCACATGCACGCACAGTTCTCCAATGGTAAATATGCGCACTCCGTTTCGGAGTAATGCGATGGGCAGAACCACCAGCGCAAGGATTCCACGCTTCCACGGAGACCGCAGAAAAAGCTGACCAGCCACCAAACTGACGATGAACAAGACCAGGGTCGAGTTGATGCCGCTGCATTCGGGGGCGACCTCCATATTGAAATCGGGAAGATGGAAATAAGTTCCTTCTCGCAACACAGGCGTTCCAACGAGGCTGAAAATTCCGTGCGCCACCACCGCCGACGCGTGTTGCAGAAAATTTTCCAGCGCGGTCTCGATGACGACGGGAAAGGGAGCCATCAGGAAGAGGAAGCCGATGGGGAAGATGGTGCTCGGCAGGACCCTGGCATCCAGAAAAAGGCAGGCCCAGCCGGCGGTGAAAAACGCCAGGGCATAGACCTCCAGCGCGAGCAAATCCTGCGGGGAGCTTGGCTCCGACGAATTCAGCATCAGGATGTAGCCGGTCAGGCAAATCAAACTAAGCGCACTGAAAGCGACCACCCAAGCCCGAGGGGCGGGCCTTTCCCAAACCTGAAAATGCGACCGTTTCAACCACTGCAAGTAGACACTGATCAGGGGTATCAGGATGAGGTGGGAATAGAGATGACTCTGCAGAGCAAATCGGCCCACTTGATAAAGTGGCAGACTGACTGCGAGCAGCAGAATTAGAGCCGGAACGGTCAAATTGCGCATGGGGTGCCGAATAATTGTTGATCCGCCCGTCGGATCGGCGGGAGGGGACCAATCTCAGAATCGGGCGGGCTCACCGGCTTTTTCGGTGCCCAAGGACGGGACGCCATGAAAAGTTCCTGCGATGCTTTTTGGGCCCTGTTCAAAATTGGCAGCTCAATTCCAAGCCGTATTGGTTGCTCGAAAATCCAAATCCGGTCTGGTTCGAATCGTTCCTGCTGGTCGAATAAAAAACGGTTGAACTGATCCGCCGGAGAAATTGGAGAGTCAGCCGATTGGTAAAGGTGCGTACGCGGTCAGACCGATCAAACACGCCGAAAGAGGAGGGAATCGTATACGATGTTTCACCCCGACTGTAACTCACCCCCCAAAATAATCGACCAAGCAGGCGCTGATCCAGGTTAGTGCTCCACTGGCTTCCCTTGGTCACGCCGTTGCCAAGATAGGAATTTGATACTGTACGTGATGCCACGAGGGAGATTTTCGTGGTATCAAACGGCTGATAGTTAAGCGACGCCTGCAGAAGCGGATTGCGCAGATCTTGGGAATTGGACGCTCGCGAATGTCGCACATCCAAGCCTCCTTGGAATGCGGCGGAGAGTTTTGGCGTGATGGTCCATCTGACTTGTCCCATGTATTGTTCGTAAGATCTATCCGGCGCGCGGGCGATTTCCGTGTAGCCCAAACCCAAGCCGATTCCCGCGTCAACTTTCGCCCGGAACGTAGCCATAAGCCAGTTCATCGTCGTCCAGTCACGAGTGTTGGCGCTAATGTCCGCTTTTCGTTGATTCAAACCGACCGTGGAATCGAATTTGAGGTCAGGGGAAAAGTTGTAGATCGCGCCAGCCTGGGTGCCCCAGTTGTTAACTTTTGTCTGCTGGGCGGTTTCAATGAGCGTGGGGGAGGCCGACAGATAGGTTTCAGAAATACGAAACTTCCAATTCTCGTAACTGGTGGCTCCGATGACGCTCGCGCTTTGGTCAAAAGTATCTCGATAAGAAGAAACGGAATAATACGTCCAAGTGGGAGTGTAATCGAAAGTCCAGTGGGTCCCTGCATCCACCCTAAGGCCGGCGGAAAAGGTGTTAATTTCACTGCTGACCTGCTGGCCCCGGGCGATGGCTAAGCCGGTCGCGTGGAGATAGCGATAGTCAAGGTGGGGATGCAGACTCCAGGAGCCGTATTGAAAAGGTGTCTCCCCGGGTCCCGATGGTTGACTCATGAGCGGCGGCGCTTCCACCCGCTGAATGGGAGCTGTGAGCTCCGGTTGCGGGGTCGTCATGATGGTCTCTTGCGCTGACGCGGCAACAGCCAGGGCGAGCAGGGCCAGTCCTCCGACTGTTTGGTTGAGAGCCCGGCCCAACGGAGCGGAAAATTTAACGGACGAGGTCGAAATGCAATGTGATGAACTCATAAGGATAAATGACTCCCAGCCCGCATCTCAATCGACGACAGGAAGAAGTTACGCGGCAGATTTCATATGTCCCGCCTGCTTCCGTATGTCAACGATCAGCCCCATGGGTTTGGCCGGTAGGGACGAATGGGTGCTGCGACCGGAATTGAACAGGATTTCCAAACACCAGCCAACGGTTTCCTTTAACAGGGCCTCAGCGCGGACACTCGATTTCCACCACGGACCCTTGGGGAGGAATGAAGGGGTCCACGATATGACCCCGACGGCAATAGATTGAGGGGAAGCTTTCGCGTACACCAACCGACTTCGGCGGGCGTGAGCACCGATGGTGAATACAACCAGCGCGTGGGGATGAATGCCGCGTGCTTCAAGCTCGCGGGCAACGGCGACGGCCGATTCGTAAGTGCGTTGTTCGGCGTTGTCTCCCGCGGGCGCTGCGATAATCACTTCCGAGGGCACGCCAAGGCGAATAAACTCATTTCGGGCACTTTCAGCGTAGTTCCACCGCTGATTGTCCCAATTATTGGTACTCACTCCGCCTGAAGTCACCAGATAGCGATACGTGCCTTGTCTGAATTCTGCCAAAGCTGCCTGAAATCCTTCCCGGCCGATCCATCCCTCGACCACCAGAACCTCGGCCGGAATTCGCGTGGTCTCGGCCAGGAATGCTTCCCCTCTAAACCACCAGAAAGAAACTGGACCAATCACTAAAAACAAGAGGACCATCCAGCCCAACCAGGTTGGAAACCAACCCAAGCGGCGCTGAAACAGGTGGAAGTTCATCGGATTGTCATCGCAGCCGGCACCGCTCTTGGAATCGCTTTGGGCGATAGTGGGAGAGGATTGTGGCCAGGATTCGCCGCCAACTGTCCGGAGCCCCCGTCGGCGTTTTAATTTTAGCTTGAGGGCATCATGCCTTCCAGACTTGGCCCGGTCTCGACTTGATATTACTCATGGCATTCCGCGTGTCGATGATGCATCCGGCCCAATCAGCCAGCTCCTGATAGTTCACGACTTGGTGATTGGTGGCGAGCAAGACAGCGTCAAAACCCTGCACGGTCTCGCGGTTCCATGCGACCGAGGTGGTGCCCGCCCAATGTGGATGTTCGCGCGTTGGCCGAATCACGGGCACAAAGGGATCGTGGTAGGAAACGTTCGCGCCGCGGTGTTTCAGCAGGTCCATGAGCACGTAGCTGGGCGATTCGCGGTCATCATCAACGTTGGGCTTGTACGCGAGGCCGAGAATCAAAATGCGGCTGCCCTTGATGGATTTGCTGCGTTCGTTCAGCGCGTCGGTCACGCGGTGGATGACGTACTCCGGCATACCCGTGTTGATTTCTCCTGCGAGTTCGATGAAGCGGGTGTGCTGGCCGTATTCGCGGGCCTTCCAAGTCAGATAAAACGGGTCGATGGGGATACAGTGGCCGCCCAGTCCCGGACCGGGATAAAACGCCATGAAACCGAAGGGCTTGGTTTTGGCGGCATTGATCACTTCCCAAACGTCAATCCCCATGGCCGAGTAAACAATCTTCAGCTCGTTAACGAGGGCGATGTTTACGCTGCGGAAGGTATTTTCGAGTAGTTTGGTCGCTTCAGCGACGCGGCAGGACGACACGGGGACGAGCGTTTTGATGGCGATCGAATAAAGCGCCACGGCTTTTTCCAGACACGCGGGGCTGAAGCCGCCGACCACCTTGGGAATGGTCGCGACTACGCTCTGCGGATTACCCGGATCCTCACGTTCCGGGGAGAATGCGAGATGAAAGTCCGTGCCAGCCTTTAGCTTGGAACCGGCCTCAAGCACCTCGCGCAGATCTTCGTCCGTGGTGCCGGGGTACGTGGTGGATTCGAGCACGACCAGCGTGCCCTTTTGCAGGTGGGGTGCCATCGCTTTGCCGGTGTCCACGATGTAGGAAATGTCCGGCTCCCGGTTTTTGTTCAACGGCGTGGGGACGCAAATGATCACGGCATCCATCGTTTTGATCCGCGAAAAATCGGTGCTGGCTTCGAATGCGCCGGCCTGCCGCTGGGCCAGGATGGCCTCGTTTGTGATGTGTTTGATGTAGCTGCGCCCTTGGTTGAGCGCATCCACCTTGGAAATGTCGATGTCCAAGCCGAGCACGATGCCGCCGGAACGGGCAAATTGAAGTGCGAGGGGAAGGCCGACATAACCTAAACCAACGATGGCAATTTTCATAATGTTTATTCGATCGGGGAGAAAAGCTGCAGGGAGGATTTACCAGCATCCACGGGGCAAATACGGATTAAATGAGGGGACCAAATTGAGACATGAAACGTTTAAAGTTTGAATTCGGACTGATTGAGCTGCGAGACAAAATTAGCGGCATGGGCAAGATCATTGATGGCAATTGCGCCTGACCGGAACAGAGCGGACAAGAGGCGAAATCGGGCGGGGGGTCTTTTTAAGGCTCAATGGGGCGGCGAAGGCGATTCTGCCGTAGAGCCTCCTGGACGGTTGCGAGAATCTGCGGTGTGATTGCTTTCCACGTCCATTTACCCAGAAAAGTATCGTACGCCCGCCCCGCCATTTGTTCCGCCATTTCCGGGTTCTGGATCAACTTGACGCACGCTGCGGAAAAGCTTGACGGCTCATCGGCTAGAATCAATTCGCGATCACTGGTAGTCTCGTATCCGAGAGCACCAAACCGGGTTGAAACCACGGGACATTTTCTGCTGAAGGCGTCGGCAATTTTCACCCGAGTACCGGCGCCAATCCGAATAGGCACGATCATCACCGACCAGCTGGCGATTTCCTCCGCTGGATTATCGACCCAACCCAGGCCATCAACCGACGGGTCGTCAGGTTTGAGCGGTCCGTCCGTTCCATCGCCGATCAGACGCAGCCTGGCGTCAGGCACTTCCTGCTTGATGCGACTCCAGCATTGCTCGTGAAACCAGCGGACGCCTTCGGAGTTCGGCAGGTAGTTGTAGAGCCCGATGAAACCGATGCGGGGTGGGTGGGCCCGGTGGCGTGGGGGAGTTTCCTTTGGTTCGGCAAAACCATTTGGAATGATATAAACGGGCCGGCGGGTTCCCAACTGCGCGCGATCGACTTCACTGCAGGTGGCGAGAACATCAAATCGGCGCCAAAGTAGGTTTTCGTGTCGTCGCAGTTGCCACATTCGCAGCCACGTGCGCAGCCAGTTTGCCGCGGATTTAGACTGGATCAGGCTGCTTTGCTCCATGGTGCTGGGGAGATCGTCAATGTCGACGACCGACCGCTGCCACCGCGCATTTCGGAAATAATTTGCCGTGCGCAGTTTGAAAAACCAAACCAAGTCATGCTGGGCCGCGGCCTCCAGGAGCCATTGTTCGTCCGCGGGCGCGACCTGCATGCCGTGGATATTGGTGAAGTCCCGGCTGAAAAGGGAATGGAGCCGCGCTCGCAGTCCCTTGACGGGGAATTCCTTCACTTCCACTTGCCGAACTGGGCCGAATTCAGCCACAGTTTTCTCGCGGGTGGCCTCGCTGACTTCGTGGGCGCCCGCCACGACCAAGGTGACTTGGGCGATCTGCCGCAATGCCCGCGTGACTTGGAGCGCCCGCAATTGCCCGCCATGGGCTTTATCATGCGGCCAACACGGGCACACAAAAAGGATGCGGATAGGTTTCATGAGGGAGCGAGAAAACGACTGGAAACTCAGATTGCGGCACTATTTTTCCTCCGGCCGAGAAACTCCCGGCCGATTTTGACCAGACCGAACGCAGTGCGCCGCGAAGGAGGATAAAGGAGGATTACGATAACTGCGGCCACCAACCCCCCGCTTGAGCAGATCAGCAATTGCTGCAGCGAGGATCGGCTGGGAACCAAGGTCTGTAATCCTGCAGTTGCCACGTAAGCAGCGCCAAAGATCGGCAAATGACGCAGAAAGCCGGCCCAGAGGGCGAAGGCGCTGACTGGACCCGAGCGGCCGACCATATAAAAGAAAAGAGGCAGTTGAATGAGAATGCCGGAAATTGAGACTGAAACGGCGACGCCAACTGCCCCGTACGGCAGACCGACCACAATGGCGCCCAAACCCAGCACTGTGCTAACCAGACTTGTCACGAGCGCATCCTTGCCCCGCCCCTGGCTTTCAAACAGCCACCCGCAGACGTGGGTCAGTGGAATATAAACCGCGGAAAGACTGAACGCTCCAAAGATGGCCGCGGCATCCCTCCACTTTGGGCCGAGGAGGACAAGCGTCACTGGAACGGATAGAGCCAGGAAAAGGCCGGTGAAAAGGGAACAGCCGAGAACAATTGCTTCGTAGACTTGGGAAAACGTGCGGCGGTATCGCTCGGGTTCGGATTGAATGCGCGACAATACGGGAAGAAAAACGGCATTGATGGGGGTCAGAAACTGGTCCAACGGTCTCCGGAGCAACGCGCCTGCCCTGGAGTAAAGACCGACCGGACCAGCGCCGTAATATTTGCCGATCAACAGACTGTCGGTTCCCGCCGCGATCGAGTAGATAAAACTCGTGACGGTTAAGTTCACTCCGAATTGGAGCATTGATCGCACCCCCGTGTTGCGCTGGGGAAGCTGTGGCCGCCAGCTGGAAACCCACCAGGTAAGTAAAAGTGCGGCGAGAGGTTGGGAGAGCTGGAACCAGACGAGCGACCAATAACCGTAATTAAACCAAGCCATCACGATGCCCACAATCACGCTGATTACCTGGGATCCGATCTGAATCACGGCAATAGCTTTGAACCGCATCTGGCGATTCAAGAGGGCCAGGTGTTGCACGCCCAGTCCGGTGAGCAGAAAGCTGGCGGACATGACCACGGTAATTTCAATCAGGCGCGGCTCATGATAGAACCAGGCGATCACCGGCGCGCAGGCGGCGAGGACCACGCTACTCACGCCACTCAGCGCGACATTTATCCAAAAAAGGTTGGAGACTTGGGCATGTGTTATTTCATCCCGCTGCACGGTCGCAGTCGAAAGCCCCGCATCTTTAAACACCCGCAAAAATCCCATGGCGGTCATGGCCATGGCGAGCAGACCGAAATCGGCAGGAACGAGGAGGCGTGCCATGACCATGGTCGAGACCATAATCAGCGAGAACTGCATCCCCTGTGATATGAGGGTGATTACCCCGCTGGAAATCGTCCTGCCCCTCAGATTCGTCAACAAATGGGCCGTCGAAAAATGCTTTTGTTGGTGGGGATCGTCGGCCATTGGGCTTGATTGAATCGGGAAGGGGATGGCCAGTGCAATATTTACAGCCGCGAATTACAACGCTAAGCTGGAAAATTTCCGGGATACGCTGACGTATTTCCGGTTATGTGGGACGAAAGTGGATTCCATTTGCGGCCCGTCCCGTAGGCGGGAGCTGCCTTGGGCACCAACACATTTTCCCTCGCGGTTTACCCGAGCGCCTGGGCGATTTTAGGCCCCGCCGGCCGATGCATAGCGCGTTAACTGAAGGAAACGCGCGGGCGGTTTGCCCGCCACATGCTTTCGTTCGAGACGATCCCAAACGGATTGGCTCCGTTTGGGAGAATTTCGCCGATTACTGAATCGAAAGCACAGCGTTGGTCGGAGGTACCACGCTCGGGGGAGGAGGAGTGACTTGACCAGGTGCTTCAGTCCCTGTCACGTAGCGATAACCCGCTGGGATCGCTTGGAGGTTCTGGTTTGGGCTGAATGGATCAAAAGCCGGCCAAGCCAGATTTCCAAACCAACCGGGCTTGCTGGAACGGTAAAGTGAATTTGGCAGCGTGTCGCCGCCGAGTGCCTCCCCAGAGGGTATGCTGGAGCTCACGGCGTTGTAATTGGCTTTGAATACCGTGGTGGCCTGAACATCTTTGTCGAGTTCCTGAAATCCATTCGGTCCCGGAGCCGCGCCCCAATCTGCCCAAGTAGTTCCCGTGCTCAGCTGAACCATCCCGGCGGAACCACTGTTACCCATGTTCGGAAGACCAATGCTGTAGAGTCCGGGATAGATTTGACCGGTTTTCCCCAAAATATTTCCGACTACTGAATAATTTCGCGTGAAGCGTTGTAACAGAATGGGCTGCCGGTTAGCCGCGGTAGGCGAGGTTCCATGTAACCAATTTCGAAAGATGGTATCGTCCGAGGTACTGCCAAAATACCCGTCGCATTGTACATTCGGCGCAACATTTCCCTCATACAGGTTGAAACAGTTGTGGGGGCCGTGATTCGAATCGATGGATCCTCCGATCATTCCGTAAATGGAGCTGTCGTCGCAAAGATTGTAGGCAAATACGTTGCCGCTCGACATGAAATTTACCTCCAAGTGGGGGAAGCTTCTCACCAAGATATTATCCTCCATCAGGGCCGCGGTGGTCCTCTCGACCAAGATGCTTGCGCCATTGCTGCCCCCTGCCTTGCGATCACGAATATCACAGTGGCGGATTTCGGATTCAAAAGCATAGGTAAGGTAGATGCCATAGTTGGACTGCTGGGAAATATTGACGTTTTTCACCCAGCACCGGTCGGCCTGTTGTAACCAAATGGCGAAAGATACTGGGCTATTGGTCAGGTTCAGGGCGAGATCTTCAATGCCGACGTTGGACGTTTTGCTTAACAGTTTATGTGCTTTGGGGCTTCGGGTCGAACCAAAGGACCAAAAAAGAGCGGGCGAAAGCGTGAGGTTGGACCCGCTTTTCCCGACGACCCGACTCATTTGTCCGCGGTCACGTGGAAATGCGCTTACGCTCACCACGGGCAGGGTTGAATCGTTGTCCTCAGTCAAGATGGCGACGTCGCCAACGGCAAAAAGGCTTGGATCGCTGACCGTGATCATGGTACTGCCTTGGGTAAGACCGCCGGTGATCGCCGTACCGCCAACGCCATAGTTGTGAGGCCATTGGGTATCTCCCCCGAGGTTAATTGCGAAGCTGCCATTTGCGATACGAACATCGAGAATAGTTTGGGCCGGCCCGGCTCCGCGCAGCGTGATATTGGACTTAAACCCTAAATCGATGGGATTATTCAGTCGGTAAGTACCAGCGGGCAAATAAACAATCGTGCCCGCCCCCGCCGCATTGATTGCACGGGTGATCGCGTCGGAAGCGTCCGTTGCGCCCGACGAATCTGCATTATAGGGAGCGGTCGTCACATTGATGGTCGTCGTCCGGTTGGTGGGTATGCCGCCGGGGACGCCGACATTAACTCCGGCCTGCCAGTTAAACAGCCGGGCGGCTGGAATCAATACAGCGTGTGAAACAACGAGCGTAAAGGAGGCCACCAGTGTTGCGGTGGCGAATCTGAAGATCTTCATGGTCATATTTGGTTGCTATGATATCGGTCGTCTCAACGCATTTTTCACCTGCAGTCGCTTATTGACGCAAATTTGATGCGGCCTGCGATCGAGTTGGATCGCGACGTGCGAGCCGGAGCTGAGGGTAAGAGGCCGTCTGGCTGAGACTGATCATCCCGATGCGACCCGCTCGTTCGCGTATTGTGCATCAAATAATTTGTGAATCTCACTCTTCTTGCAGAATTCAGAGGACCGTCGGTGACGGTCCCCTTCCGGAGGGATTTAACAGTGATTCCCTCAAATTATTTCAGAAAGCTGCTCTGAGCGAGTCTATGCGCGACATCAATGGAGAATGCGTTAGCCCCCTCGGCATTCAGGTGTTGGGAATTGTAGAAATTCGAACGATCTTTGGAGATCGGAGACTCGCTATAATCCCAGAGCGGAACTTGAAATTCGTGGCAGATTTCATGGAATTTGCCAAAGACCTCCAACCGATTCGACTCCAACTGCTGGATTTCGTAGTATTCCGGTGTATAAACAAACAGGAGGGGAATACCCTGACTGCGACAGACCTCGGCAATCTCGCGAAGATCGCGTACTCCTTGTGGCTCGATTTCGAACTTCACTCCAGCGGGATTGTCTCGCTTGTATCTTTCAAAATCCCCCGTCCATCGTGAATAGCGTGGCAGGTAACCTTGAAAATGATCTTCCTCCGGTTGGATGCCGACGAGTCCCGCGAGACCCCTAATCCAAGTGAAGCGCATGTCTTCGACCAGGTATCCATAAAGCGGCAGGTATTTCCATTTCCATGCATCCGGATAGATCCGGCGAACGGCGGTGTAGATCGCCTCTTCGTTGATATACGGAAGGTATTGGGCCGGGTCGTAAATTTCCCGGGAGGTCACAAAAGAAAATAGATCCAGATTATGCACCACGAGCTTTGGTTTGGCGTTGTGGCGCAGATAGGTTTTCAGGAACGCCACTTGCATATCAGTCTGTGACCCGTTCCGCCCAATGTTGAAGGTGGTACGGCCAGTGATTGATTGGATGATGCGAGAGTCAAAGTGGGTTAAAGCACGGGAGGAGCCGCTGATTACGATCTCCGCGTTCGCGCGTCCCGTCATCAGACGGTTCGAAACTCCATAGTCCGACTGGCTGATGTTGCGCAGTCCATGATTCACCGCCCAGTCTGTCGCGAATGAGACCGCGGTGAACAAACCAACGAATGCGATGATTCGGGCCAAGCCTTGTCGGGTGGAAATAGGGACCGGTTCTGTCACTTGGGTTTAAAACTGGAAATAGATGAACTGTGATTTGCGATATACCCCGAAAAGGACAACGCTCAGCAAGAGGGCCGAATAGCAGATCCAGCGGAGACTCGTAGGCACATTGGCGGTGTATCGCTCTAATCTAGGGAGACGTGGCTGGAGACAATGGCCGAATTCCAGCAGGAGAATGCCGGCGAGAGCGACCGGCATTTGGCGCAACAAGAATTGTTCGGTTCGGATTTGTCCGAAATTCCAATTTTGCCAGAAATGCGTGAAGATATAGCCGGCATCACTTAAGCGATTGGCCCGGAAGATCACCCAAGCAGCACAGATTAAGGTAAAGGTTGTCGCGACTCGGAGGCCCCGGCGGAATTGGCTGCTGGTGTTCAACCCAAACAGTCCGAAAAATTGATTTCGAATCCCCTCGGTTAGGGCGCCGCAGATCAAGTAAACGCCATTCAGCAAACCCCACACCACATACGTCCAGTTGGCTCCATGCCAGAGACCGCTAACCCCGAAGGTAATTAAGATATTCATCATCCAGCGCGGTCGGCGGACCCGGTTGCCCCCAAGCGGGTAATACAGATAATCGCGAAACCAGGTGGAAAGGGAAATATGCCATCGGCGCCAGAACTCCGAAACCGATGCCGAATAATAGGGCGTTTGGAAATTTTCCATCAGCCTGAAGCCCAGAATGCGCGCGGTGCCAATTGCGATGTCTGAGTAACCGGAAAAATCGCAATAAATCTGGTAGGCAAAAAAGACCGTGGCAATGGTCAGCTGCAGTCCATTGAAAGCCTGGGGCCTGGTATAGACGTCGTTTACGTACAGGGCGAGCCGGTCGGCAATCACGAGCTTCTTGAAGAAGCCCCACGCCATACGCTTCGTTCCGGCGGTGATGTTGTCGTAGTTAAAATCATGCCGCTCGTGGAATTGGTGCAAAAGGTTTTGCGGTCGCTCAATTGGTCCGGCGACCAGCTGTGGAAAGAACATGACGTAGGTGGCGTAGGTCACAAAACCACGTTCGGCTTTCTGGTTGCCGCGATAGACCTCGACGACGTAACTCAGGCTTTGAAAGGTGTGAAACGACAGCCCGATAGGCAGAAGGATCTTCAGCGTGGGATCGGTCAGTTTCCATCCCGCGAACCCGGCGAGATCCACAAACGCGTGGGTAAAGAAGTAGAAATATTTGAAGACAAAGAGGACCAGACAGGTTGCGATGATGCTCACCCATAACAACAAGAGCCGGCCCTTGCCGGTGATCCGCTCAAGATAAATGCCGGCGAAATAATCAATCAGGATCGTGACGAACAGGATCAGGATGTAAGCCGGCACGAATGCCATGTAGAAGCCGCAGCTCGCGACCAACAGAAGCGGCGTGCGCCAGCGAAGCGGCAGCCCGAAATACAGCGCACATACGGTCGGAAAAAACAGGGCGAACTCGAGTGAATTGAAAAGCATGGGACGCTGATTCAGCTCAGGCAAACAAGGCGCGGTACAGTTTTTCCACGCGGGTCGAGCGGGCGCGGGCGCGGTGGATAAAGCTAATGCTGATGATCGTCAGGACCAAGGTGCCACCAAACAACAGCGCGGAACCGGCGGAGAATGAATCAGGCCGGTGGACAAAGTGAGCGAGGAGCTGTAGAAAACCAATTTGTACGATGTAGGCGACAAGGGAATATTGGCCGAGTCTTATCAGTCCGCCGCCCAAAGAGGCGGGCAAGGGGCAGCGGCCGCAAAGACCAAAAATGAGGGCCACCACGATGGTGGCTCCCATGAGCTGCAGCCAATAGGGTTGGCCTAGGGTGGCACTGAGATAGACATAGCACCCATAGTTTGCGGCAGTGATGATCACATTTTTGCTCACCACCCCCAAACTGCTTGAGGGCAGCCGCCCCGCCAGCATCCCGAGGCCACCGGCGCCCAAAAGATTGAGGTTGGGCAAGGAATATCCCTGCCGGTCAAGAAAGAGACAGGAAGCGACGAGGGCCAAAGTCACGAGAGGCAGAAAGAAGCGCTGGCGATGTCCCGCCCAAATAAGCGCTGGCGCCAGCATAAGCAGATAGGAAATCGGAAGGAGAACTTCAAAAACGGCCACTCGGCCCGAGCCCCTCACAAAAACATCGAGCCAGTGCTCGAAAAAACCGAAAACGTCCACCATTTCACCCGTGCTATTCGGCCGGGGGAAGAGATGGGCCAGAATATTAAGCGCGGTGAAAAGCACCAATAATTTAAGCCCTCTGGTCAGGAGGCGCTGCTGAACCTGTCCACCGCGGCCGTCATACCGGGTGAAATAAACCGCCGAGATTAAATAACCGGTGATAAAAATGAACGAAGGCGGGAGGAAAGCCAAATACCGGAACGACAAATAATATTCACTCGTGTAGTTTAAGCTGTGATAGACGACCATCAGCACGACCAAAATTCCCTTGGTCAAATCAAGGGCTTCGATTCTGGGTTTCGAGACGCTGGGAATGGTCACGGAGGAAGGGGGACTACAATTTCGGTACGACACCGATTGCGGCCAGCGCGGCCGACACGGGAAGAAGACTGGCCCCCGAGGTAACGGAATGGCGGAGGATGTCTTCGAACATCCCTGGTTCGCAACCAAAGCGGGTTGGGTTTGCGCAGACATCGTGGGTGGCGAAAATCAACCAGCCGCCCGCACGTTGATTTTCATCAATGATGCGTTTGATCGCGTCTGCGTTGTCACGGCTTTGCTCAATGAAAAACGCGTTTAGATAGTTTAAGTCTACGGTCCCCGAGTTGAAAGTCTGGCCGCCTGCGCGGCAGCCTAAAAAATAACGACCGCACCGGCGTTTCGTGTCCACCCGTGGCCAGCTGATTGGATAGGACAGGCTCTGAAATTTAACCCCAGGCTCAAGTTGGTGCATCGCCTCTCGGTTTTCCACACACGAACGCTCAAATTCTGCGGAAGGGGTGGTGTAGGAATGGCAGTGAGCGTAGGTATGGCATCCGAGTTCATGCCCACGCGCGAGCGCGTCTGACAGATCTTCCCGGCGAAACATTTCCCCGGTGGGTGCGGTCTGGCCCATCAGGCCGAGCGATGTGTAGTAGGTTCCGCGAGCACCCTGCTGTTCCAACATAGCCCCGGCGGTATGCAGCGCCGAACGGGGGAAATCGTCGAAGGTAAAGGAAATCAGTGGCCGTTCATTTTTCATCTGAAAAGGCCGCCGGCCCAAAAACTTTGCGGCCATCCGCTGAGAGCGGTTTTTTATTTTCGCACCCAGTGTGGCAAAAGGATGCAGGGTTGATGAAAAGTTTTGGTCCATGACAATAGGCGTGTTCGCGTCGATCGAATGATGAATCTGATCGGATAAGGAATGCGATAGTTGTGCTGGCAGCACCCGGGCGGAACACGGCAGGCATTCCTGATTAGATCGATTCCTTGAGCAGCTCCTCTGGGCTGTCGACTTGGGGCGGGGAGAAAATATGTTGGCCTTCAAAACCGGAATTATACGAGCTCACGTCCGTGACTTGACCTTTTAGGCCCATTGGGCGAGTCGCCCCGATCTTTTCGGCCCGAGTTTGCTGCTTTCAGGCATATATTTATTTTGAATATTCGATTCCCACAATCCGGCCAGCCGGCGGTAGAGGATGCTGCCTTTGCTCCTCCAAGAGCCTTCCATCATATGCACTCCATAATGTCCAAAATTATGCCAGTTTTTTGGGGCGCAAACGTCGGCCGGGAACAACACGGTAACGTTAGAAGCAGCGGCGGGGGTTTCGGCATAGGTCCGCGACAACAATCCGGGCCCGGTGGAATTTAAAACGTCGAAATCGGCCCTGAAAAAACGTGGAACCCCCGCGAGCATGGGCTTCGTCCACAATTTGTCTCTTTGCGCCCTCACGCAATTTTCGATGACTGCCGCGAGGAAAGGATTTCCCGGCGCGCCCCCGAACCCATAATTGCCGATTTCCCAATCCATGCCGTGCTGCCGCCGGAGAAACCGGCTGATTGTTAACTGCTCAAATGGGAAAACGCTCCGACAGTCGAGAAGGTCGGAGAGACTCTCGGAAAGAAAAACATCCAGATCGAAATAGAATCCTCCATGATGGAAAACGGCGAGGTACCTGAAGAAGTCGAAACGCTGAATCAGATAGGGAAATGAGTCAAAAGTGGCCCGGTATTGGGGGAATTCTTGATCGATGAATCGGCGAACATCGTCGTCATCGAAAAACAAGTATTCCCAATCCGGATGCAACAATCGCAAATTGGTCGCCGACGCTTTGGCGGAAAGAGGCAGGTTTCGGGTTTTGCCGGTTTGGATAATTCTTCCCGGTAGGCTCATGTTTGAGCGCCCTTTGGATTGAGTTTCGAGGTTTCGTAGGCCGCCGGCTCCCCGGGGAGTTCTTCCGTTCTGCTTTGGGCGGAGGGTACCGTATCCGGCAGGGGCACATCCAGTGCAGAAAGCAGAAAGATAAACCAGAGGGGACTCATCCGAATAAAATGGGATTCGGAGAAATCTCCCAGGATGGTGACCAGAAGAACCGCGAAACGGACGACCGCATAGTTACCCGCGACCGATAGCTGACGGTTTATTTTTCCGGCGACGGCAATTAACATTATGGCAAGGAAGGTCACACCGAGGTATCCTCCATCAAGATAGGTTTCTAAATAACCATTGTGCGCTGAATACGCCACCCAGTAGGGCAGCTGCGAACGATACGACATATCCGACCAAAAGCTGCAGAAACCTGTGCCGAAAAGCGGGTCCGTGTTGAGATCGAGCAGCACGCGCCAGACATCGGTTCGGCCGGTAAAAGTCATGTCTCGCCCCATGCTGGCCAGAATCCATTCTTTGATTCCAAACATCGAATCGAGGAGGAAACCGACAATGATGAACACGAGCGCGTAGCGGCCAAGCGACCCCACATATTTTCGGACAAATGGCAGGCGCGTACCGGCAATGATCAGAGTGCCCACACCCAGGCATAAGATCGATGTCTTGCTGTCGCTGATTAAGAGAAGCCAGCCTCCCATCGCAAAAATAATGAGCGGCAGGTACTTTTCGATCCAGCTTTCGCTTCCTTTCTTCCTCACTTTTTCGCGTTCAAACCAATCCCAGATAATAATCATGCCGCAAACCATGACCAGCGCGCCGAGTGAATTTTTTTGAAACGTGACCCCCGTCGCCTCCATCTCGCCAGAGTGAATGTTATAGCGCCGGCCCAGATCCGGAAAATAGCGGATGAAAATAATGGAAAGCGGGATCAGCAGGTACGCACACCGGACAAAGACGGCCCGGAAGGCCTGCAGAGGATTCAATTCCGTTAAAATGACCAGAGCCACAAAGATGTTTCCGAGGTCCTTGAACCATCTTTTGAAAGATACAATTGACGAATCCGCCCAAAGGACGCTCACAAAAAAGAAGGCATAAAAGATAACAATCGCCCAGTTCGATGCGATCAACCTCGGCCAGTTAAGCCTGCGCCGCGACAACACCATGATGGCGGAGAAGATCATGACGATGAAGAAGTACCGATCAGTCGGAGAGCCTTCGATTGAGTAATCATCGCCCCCTTCGCCACCCCCGATTCCGATCCAGGAAGACAGTGGCCGCGAAGCGAGAATACCGACCCAAAGAGTGGGAATCCACACTGCACCGGAAACACCGGTCCGTCGTGCCGTGTCCCGCCGGATCAGCCAGGCAACCCCCGCGAGGAAGATCAAAAGAATCAGCCGTGTCATCGTGGTCGGATTAGACTCTGGTCAATGAGCTGAACGGTGAGCATGCGATGCAATTCCAAAGTGCGATTTGAGCGGCCGCCGAGGTGCTCGTTGATCATTTGCGCCACTGCGCCGTCGCGATAGCAGCTGGGAGAACCGGTGGAAATTCGGGTTCTCAGGTAGTCGCTTAACTGGTTTTGATACCAGATGCGATAATGGTAGAACTTATGACGGCCCAGGAACAGACGTTCCAAGTGAAGGCGGGAAAGAATGTGGTCAGCCTGAACCAGCCGGCGCGGCATGCCGTAGTCGTAAGCGTATTCGGCTTTTGCGGTGAATTCCTGCCATTGTTGGCGGAGCTTTGCGACCAAGGAGGGTTTCCCGCGCTGGAGCATGCGATCAGTGGGGACGGATTCCAGTCTCGGATTGCCGGCGGCGATCAGCTCCAGAAGAGGCTGGGGGGACGTGGCAAGCCGGGTGGGTGCGCGGTAGGCCAGTGCCACCAGTTCATTGTCGAGGAAAGGGGCTCGCGGGGTGACTTGGGAGCGCTCGATGGAATGGCGGGGGTAGTGGTGCCAGGGAACCTGCTTGAACGCGATGAAGGAGAGCCGATGACCGGCTGCTTCCTGTCGATACGTGTCGGCCGCCTGCTGCAACAATTCGTTGAACTCGGGCGTGAAGGAAGACGGATCGAGCCGGCGAGGCTGAAAGGCGACGTTCGAGCGGAGAATTTCCGACCCGTAGTTCCCGGTTAGTCGAACCGGGGCGATCTGTCGGGCCTTCCGGTTCACATAAAGTTCAATCGCGCCGGACACGTCCATGCTTCCGTCCGAGATTCGAACTGTTTCCGCGGCCAGAGAGGGGAAGTCCTGGAAAAAATCTTTCTCGATCCGGAGAGTCGAGTGAAGCTGTTGCGCAACCTCGGCGAGCCTGCGTGCGATTGTGACATCGGCACAATCGCGATAGGGCCCGGAGAAAGAATAGCAGGGCAGCGTGCGGGGCGACGCTCCCGACCAAGCCAGCAGCATGCGGCTGTCCAGTCCTCCAGTGAGCGACATGGCAACGGGCTCCGGGCCGCTCAAGTAACGGGGGGTAATGCGCCCAAACACCTCGATCAATTGTTCCGTATAGCCGGCGGGATCCAATTTCTCCTGTTGTTCCCACGCAGACGGATCAAAATACCGGGTCTTGTCGATCCGTCCATCGGCGTGAAATATCCACTGCGAGCCGGGAGGGAGGAGGAAGATGCCGGAAAAAATCGAGCGATTCTGCAGCACGCAACCGGCCGAGAATACTTCGGCCAGACCCCGTTGGTCGATTTGCCGAAGTGAGGGCAGAACCGCGAGCAGCGATTTGGCCTCGGAGCCGAAATAAAATCCCTCCTGCGATTCATGATAATAAAGCCGGTTTAATCCGTAGCGGTCGTTAAAAAGGATGGCCCGGTGGGTCCGCAGATCGATCAGGAGCCCGCTGAACCAGCCGTTCAGTTGTGCGAAAAATTTCGCTCCGTGTTTCTCGTAGCGGTCGACCAACGAAGCAACTACCCCCGCAAGTCCACTACTGGCGGCGGGAAAATCCTCGCCGGTGAAGATCAGGCAGATCGTCCGGGTGGTATTCCAAACCGGCATCCGATCGGCGAAGGAACCGGAACGGGCCACCCATCCGGCGTGAACTCCGCTCTGCGCGACCGCGAGTTGACCACTCGAATTGGCGTCAGCTCCCACCATTGACTGCACCATGCGTGAAACTTCATCCGGTCGGTCAGGGCCTGCAGGGTGATGAATGATTCCAGCGATGCCGGGCATGAAATTTAGGGGGCGAAAGGCTGCAAGCGCCCGAGGGCACCGGTGAAGTAAGTCTGGAGACGGAAGTAAAGTGGAGCGGGCGGGAGGAATTGAACACTCCATCTCCTGATTGGAAACCAAGCACTCTAGCGTTGAGCTACACCCGCGAAATCTTCACCTACTCGAAACACGCAACGTTCATTCCGAGTCACTCAGCCGTGTTGGTAGCACGCTGTTCTTTGAGGCTGTAGTATTTCGTGCGCAGATGCAAAGCGAAATTGAACAAACGTGCAGGCACCATTCCGCGCAGTCCATGGTGCGCCCGAATTTTGAGCGCCAAGCCGCCCCGGGCCGTCAATGGAACATAGTAGCGTGGAAATTTGATTCTTTCAAAGCCATTGCGCTTTTTGAAATCGGTCAGGAGGCTGGATTCGTTGGAGCCGTAAACGTACTTGCAATACATCAGGTAGCCCAGGCCTTGGGTCGCACAGACCTCCACCGCCTTCGCGATGAGCCCGTTGGTTGTGCGCTTGTCCTGATGTTTGATCATCGAGAGAATTTGCATCATGCTGCCGATCCGATCAACCGTCACCAGTTTGATAAAACCGATAAGTGATTCTTCACAATAGGCTCCGATAAAAGTGCTGCGATCAAGATACGTGGAATTTTCCCGCTTAACGGTCTCGAAGTCCTTTCCATAGTGCCAGAAACTCTTGCCCAAACGAACCGGCGCTTCGTTATAAATCGTGACGATGCCCCGGACCAGTTCGTCATCAAATGGCGTCACGCGAAAGGTGAGCCCTTTCTTTTCAGTGATCCGGACATTTCGGCGCGCCACCTGCGGCAACCCTTCCCACCAATCCTTATAGGTGGAAATGGCAATCATGGCGGCATTGTCCCACTCCATGGGATACTGATAGCGAGGAACCACGTCGGGCGGTCGCTGGCTGAAGGAAAAAATATCGGCTTTTAAATGATGCTTTTTCAGCGATTCGATCAAGGGCAGGGGATCGGCCAGTGCGGCCGGTTCCAGCCATTCTTCGTCGTGAATGAAGGCCACTCGCAAAAATTTCCCCGACGCAACCACCCGCGTGTCGTTGAGTTGGAGGCAGGGGACGGACACCTGGCGGCCTTTAACGCTGATTTGGTGGGTGGTTATTTCCATTTGGGACAGGTCATTGCGTTTACGGATAGATCTGGCTGGGGTAAATTGGTTCCGACTCTTCGAGAGAACAAGGGCCGAAATTGTGTCTCAGGAAGTTCTGCGTTTGCGCACGGCGCGGTAAACGACCGCGGCGCTGCGTCGACAGCGTTCGACTGAACGCAGAGCGACATTGAACCAGCCTTGGGCGGTTGCTTCAACCGGCCGATTCAAGGCCAACGCGCGGCACCGGCGGTCACGCAAGCACGCGAGCACGGATTCTTCGTCGATAATTCCGGTAAGGTCCAAGGCCATGGTGAGCGGAAAAAATTGATTTCGGTCGTGAAAATCCATGCCGACGAACGGGATTGCCGGGGAATTTTTAATCAATTCCGACGCGGTTCGGCTGGGCGCCCAGCCATCCGTCTTGCGATTCCAGATTTCGATGCCCAGCAGATGTTCGGTCCACGAGGACTCGAAAAATTTCCACGCCTCTTTTCTCGAGGGATGAGCCAGGACGGCCACGCCGTTGGCGGCTTTAACGGCCTTCAGCATTTCTGTCGTGGGCACCCTTTCCCCGACGAAGGGCACCGGTCCCCACACCAGTACATGGATCCGGTTTGCCGCGTCGCTGTACTCAATGCCCGACACCACCAGGATCTCGGAAGTGCTGGCGGCCGCGCAGGCCGCACGATGTTCCAGTCTTCGCGCTTCGGTAAAACCGAGATCATGCTCGGTGGTCAGCAGGACCCGATAACCCCGCCGGCTGAATTCGGCCGCGAGGACAGGCAGGGTCCATTTCCCGTCATAGGACCAGGTTGAGTGAATGTGGCAGGCGGCGGCGATCATCGTGGGCGGATCAATCGTTCGATTTCCGAAGATTGCTCCGGAGCGTGTACCAGGTGTCGCGGAAAAAAACCTTCAAGTCACCGCGCTGCCAGTTGTAGAGCGAATCTCCACGGCGCACTCGCAGCAGTTCGAAAAGGGTTTGCCAGACGGAGGGCCATTTCTTTTTCAAGGCGGTGGATTTGGGACCGCGCAGGACAAAAAACAGATGCATGATCTCCCGCCCCGCGTTCCGGCAGACGAGGGGAGTTGTAGACGGTTCCGGCACTCCGACGGGCTGGCCCGGGTGCAATATTTGATGCACCGCCCACGCGGGATACTCCATTCCCTGCCGGCGGGCGAGCGCCATGCTCCCCCACGGGCGCCCGTTCAGTTCGACGAACCAGTGGTTTCCGGAGCGATCCTGGAGCAATTCGACCATGAACAATCCGCGCCAACCCGTCTGCTTGATCAAGCGCTCGATCGGAACTTTGACTTCTTCGGGAACGGGCTGGGAAATGCAAGCACTGGAGCCGGATCCATGTGGATTCATCATGCGCAGCCGGCGGTGCGCGCTCCAACCGATGACGCCTTCCGCAGTCGCGAGGCCGAACACCCCTTCGCCGACGCCGTCAATAAAAGGTTGGACCATGAGCGGGCAGGATCCGGCCCACGCGTCGACGGCTTGCTGCAATTCGGCTTCAGTGGCGCAAATCCAATTACGCCCTTTTTTCAACCGGCCGTTTTCAAACAGAACGGCATCGGATGGACGGAGCACGAGCGGCAGGTTGGGTCTGAAGGCCATCACTTCCGCCGGCACCCGGGTGATCGTGGTTGTCGGAACGTGCAATCCCGCTGCCTCGGCGGCCCGCACTTGAATTGTTTTGCTGAGCGCCAGGTGGGTGTTGGCGCCCGACGGTCCAACGAGTGACCAGCCCGGAGCGGGAGGCACTTGGTTGCACAACCACACCGCGGTATCATCGAGCGGAAAAAGCAGCACTCTCCGGCCGGCCGATGATGGCAAAGTTTTCAGCAACTGCTGCAGGTCAGCCAGGGCGGCAGTGCTGTCCTTTTCCGGCGGGGTGATTTCATGCACCTTCACCTGAGAACTATGGCGCAAGGCGGAACGCCGTCCGCGGCGGGCAAATCCAACCACCTCGCAGCCGGCGGCGAGAAGGCTCCACGCCACTTCGGGCGCTGACAGCGCCTCGGAAAAACCAATGCAGACCAGTGGTTTCGCCGCGGGGTGGACGGGCGTGGCAGATTCAACGTTCATCGACCGGATTGATGCCGACAAAAGCGAGCAATCGACCCACATGGTCGCAAAGCTTGATGCAATATTTCATGAAGTGGTGATGCCCCGCGATCAGGGCAGGCAGGAGCACCAGACAATAAACGGGGGTCGCGACAAATGAGGTCGCCAGCATGCGCGCGCGGTTGGTGGGGTGTTTGAGGATGTTTTTTCCCCGCAACAGCGCGCGCTTAAGCATATAACTCCGGGTCAAGCGCGAGGGAGGAACCGCTTCGTAGACGACTCCTTCATTGCACCAGCGGAAGACATGACCCTGCTGGGTCATGCGCATGAAAAAATCCTTGTCCTCGCCCCCGTTGCCGAATTGGGGATCAAACGGCTGGAGCAGCCCCGCGAGGAGGCTGCGGCGAAACAGAAGATTGCCAGTCCGGCTTTCCTCCCAGTCCATGATTTTGCCCGTCGCCGGCTCGGGCCGTTCGCAAAAGCGGCCTTGGATAATCCATTTTGGCGGGGTCAGATCAAAGTGGGGACGGACCGGTCCCAGCGTACCGGCTGCTTGATAATTTTCGCAGGCCTTGAGCATTTCGGCCAACCAGTCGGGCAGGGGGAACTCGTCGTCGTCGATGAAGGCGACATAGTCGCCCTTCGCGTGTTCCAACGCCTTGTTTCGCGCCAGCGCAATGTTGGAGCGGGGTTCGGCGCAATAGATCGTTTTAACCGGGGATGCCGCGGCGAATTTTTCCACGACCGGGCGCGCGGATTGTTTGCTGTCGTTGTCGGAAATGATGATCGAAAAAGTGAACTTTCCGCCAGTTTTTTGGCGGGCCAGTTCATGCAAGAGTTTTTCCAGTAATTCGGGTCGTTTGAAAGTGCATGCGGCAACGCTGATGTGCGGGAGGGCACAGGAGGTGGTGGTCTTGCCCTGCTCCGGCGGGCTGGGCTGGTTGGAATCAGAGGGCATCATAACCTGCGAGGCGTACGGGAGACAAAGCGCGTTGGAACTCGTCGCTCATCAGGTACGCATGTTCGACGGGAATTTCAGGGTGAGTCATGAGTTCTACATTCGAACTTTGTGCGAGAGTCATTATTCGGGTCAGACGATCCGGACGCATATTCTGCGAGAGGGCGAAAAAATGATCGGTCAGTTGGTGCTGCCGGGCGAGTCGGCGATCCACCGCACCCCGATACCAGCGGTTAACCAGGCTTTTTTCTCCGGCTTGAAATGAAAAACTCCGCCGCACCTTGGTGCCGGGGGGAAGCAGACCCTCCAGCAGGACATTGCTTGAGAGATGCAGGTGTTGATGGCCGTCCAAGTGTGAAGGCGGTCGTCGATAAAGTCGCAGGAACTCTTCGTGCTGGATGTGGAACACTTCGCGGAACTGCGCCCGTAGAAAGGGATGGAAGAGCAGTAGGGCGTACTTGCTGGATTTTAGGAAGCGGCGGATGCGTTCGTGACTCTCGCGCAGTCGGGAGGGAACCGCCGGACCGGTGAAACTTTCCGAGAGATTGAGGTGGAATCCCACGTCGATGCCCGAGGCCAGCGCCCTTTCGGCGCCCCGCTCCGAATCAACCATGTAAACCATCGCGCTGGTTGAACTGAGTCGGTGGTGCGCGTGACAGGCGAGCGTGTTGTCGGTGGCCGCAGGCGAACGGCCTAAATCGTCTGCGTTTATAATCAGCATTCGCTCAGTCCCCGGCGGAGGCGGATCCGACCAGCCGTTTCAGACGGGACATTTGTTCACCCCGATGAAAGGCCATCAGTTCAGGGCTGACCGCCCGTGGCATTCGGGTGACGAATGACCAGAAATAACCCCATTGAAACAGGAAACCGCCGATGATCCAGGGCTTGCGTCGCATCGTGAAGAAACCCCGCATCAAGGCCCACGCGGGATGTCCGCCCACGTAGTAGGCTTTTTTCCCATAGTGAAAATAGACCATCCAAGAGCTGTCGTTGGCGGTGCCAATCTTTCGATGATGAAAGCAGGTTTTCTCAACGAAGGTGCGGGTTTCCCAGCCTTTCATTCTGGCGGTCGTGACCGCGACCCAGTCGATCGCGCCGCCTTTGATCGGAACATATCCTCCGACCTCTTCAAAGCAGGTTCTTCGGAACAACTGGCAGGCGCCCGACACATGGCGAAGGTCGGCGAACCGGTGCGCGTAGGTGTGGTCCTGCGTGTCTTCCACAAACGGGGTTCCGGTCACGCCCAGTTTGGGCGCTCCGGCGAATTTCCCCACGAGGAATTCATAGTAGTCGGGCTCGAAGGTGATGTCCGCGTCGAGATTGCCGATCAGATCGAAATCGAGCCCGCGGATTTTTTCATAGGCCGTGTTGAAGGCGCGTGCTTTGGCCGCGAACTGACGGTCGCGCCGTTCGGGCAAGCGGAGCAAGTCGATCCAGGGATGATCTGCGGCATACCGGCTGACGATGGCGTCGGTGTGGTCTGTTGAACCATCGCTGACAATCAGCCACTTCATCGGGCGAAGAGTCTGCGCCAGCATCGACTGGATGGTCTGTTCAATCAACGCTTCCTCGTTGCGCGCTGGCGTGATGAGGGCGTAGGTGAGGGTCGAGGCGGGCATGACAGGACGGAACTGAAGTTAACGGGAAAGCTTGTACAGTAAATGAGCCAGGGCCTTGAACATCGTTCCCTGTCCCCAGTGGAAGTAAGGAGTCTTGGCCGTCAGCAGGGGATATTTTCGGTAGTAGAAAAATCCCTTCGGATCCTGCATGTTTTCAATGGTCCATTCAGCGACCCGCGAAGCCTGGCGCAGCGCATCCGAGTCCTGCTCCGAAAAAAAGCTGAAGGTGTCGATGGCCTGCGCGGCACATTGAATATCGATTGGATTCCGGCGATTGTGGTAATACCGGGGGCAACCCGACGGATCAAAAAATACCTTTTTGAAATAGTCGTAACCATGATCGATATTCACGCGGAATGAACTGTCGCCGGTGTAATCGACGTAGCGTTTGAGGCTGTCCAGATTGTAGGCCGTGTGGAAATTATCGATCCACTGGTATTTGGGATTTTCACCGTACCACCACGAGCCATCCGGCCGCTGACGCGCGCAAGTGTAGGTGGCCGCTTCCCGCGCGACTTCGAGATACGCCGGGTTGCGGGTGTGTTTCCAAGTGCGGGCCAGGACGGCAGCGCCAAGCAGGTTGGAATTGTGGACCGAATTCTGAAACACCGCGGTATAGCTGAGGCAGTTGCCTTCTCGCGTGATTTCCTTGGGCAGGGCGAGGATCCAAGTGCAAATACCCTCCGCCATCGCGAGCCACTTGGGATCGAGGGTTTGTTCGTACGCTTCCAGCACCGCTTGCCCGATCAAGCCTGACCAAACGATGGTGGGTGTGTGGGCTTTCATCCGGCCGGAACGCGTGGTGAAATCAAAATGGTTTCCCCAGCAGCAGCCGATCTGGCCGTGTTCCCGGTTTTGATCAAGCCACTCCAGGCACGCGATCGCCTTGTTGAGGTACTCGACGTTCCGGTCAATGCGGTAGCGGAACAAATAGCCCCATGCCATGAAACCGCGCCCTTTGGTGGAATCCAACGGCTTCACGCCAAGAATCGGGCGCAGATTGATCGGCGACTTCCAAATGGCCTGTTGGAGCAACCGTTCGGCGAAGAGATCCCCGAATGTGAGTGACCGCAGGTAGCTGGTTAGTCCGTCACCCGGATCGTATCCTTTGTAGTTCCGGTCCTCGACCCATTTTTGGACGGCATCTAGGCTAGCGGCAGCGGTGGTGGCGGGTGAGGGGTTCATGCGTAAAGAGGCGGGGGGAGCTTCGGTCGGATCGCAGGGAGGGGCTATTTTCGTTCAATCAGGTTGTCGACCAGCGCGAGGTATTCGACCTTTCTCGTATTCCAGCAATTATCGGCTGCGTATTGGAGGGCGGCGGCAGCGAGGCGCTGACGGGTTTCCGGTTTGCCGAGAAGATCCAGCATTTCCGTCGCCAGCGCTTCGTCATTGCCGGATTCGAAGAATCGTACGATCGAGTCGTTAAAATAATACCGGTCGATTTTGGTGTTCGCGATCACGACGGGAACACCGACGGACATAAACTCCATGATTTTTGTGCTGTAAGCTTCGTTGCCGAAAGAATCGGCCCGCTTAGGCACGACTCCGAGGTCGGCATCAGCCATGATCGCGGCAATTTTCCGGACATTCAGCGGTTCGAAGAATTTTACCCGGTCGTTCAGATTCAGCTCGGCGGTCAAGGCGACCAATGATTCCTTGGCATTGCCATCGCCATAGATGTGGAATTCGGCATTGGGCACCTGGGCGCGGATTCTCCCAAACGCCCGTATCGCGATGTCCAAGCCTTGATGCCACTGGAGCCCGCCGGGAAAAAGGATGATGAGTTTGCCGTCGTTTCGTTTGCGCGGAACCGGGGCGAAAATCCCCGAGTCGACATTGTTGATAAACGCGGTGCATCTGCCCCGCGTGTGCGTCCGAGCCATGTAGGTTTCGAGCCAGAGGTGGTTGGCGATAATTACCTGGTCGGCCATGGCGGCGGAAACCCGCTCCATCAATTTTAACAGGGTAAACGCAGCGCCCTTGTTGTTCGTGCCAAATTTGCTGGAAAAGAATTCCGGGACGATGTCGTGCACATCAAGAACGACCGGGGTCCCGGTCAATTTGGGATAACAAGCAGAGAAAATCAGGAAATCCGGAATGTTATGAATATGCAGGAGGTCATATTTCTTTCGCAGGTGGGAGCGGGTCAGCCACCAGGATGACACAGCAAGAAACCGGACCAGAGGCCAGAAGTAGGAAAATTTCGAGCGCTCGTTTTTGCCAAATCTGTCCTGGATCCGGAAAACGTTCACGCCCTCGATCACTTCCATCTTGGGCAACTGCGGGGAACGGCGCAGGGCAAAAACATTAACGGTATCCCCCCGCGCGGCCAAGGTCTCTGCGTATCGGACCACCCGGTTGTCACTTTCGTAGAACGAATGCGTGACCATTCCGATCGTTCGGGATTTGCGGGCCAGCGGCTTTATCTGCGCGACATACTCCGCCATTTGCCGCGGCAACGGCTGCCAGAAAACGTCGCCGTAATTTTCCCGGGCGTGTTGCAGGAAGCGGAGGTAATGTTTGACGGGAAATGTCTTGGCTGAGGCCGGCTCGCCGTCGAATTGCAGATAGTCGGGATGCACATTGACCAACGCCATTCCGCCGTGCCGTGCAATCCAGTCGAGTTTGTTTGTCCAGATATCGGGTGAGGTTTCGCCGTGAACCATGAACACCGGTGAATCTTGAGGCAAGGTATAGGGGAGTTCCACATATCCGTTGCGCAAGGGGGCAGCCGCTGCGCCATCAGGATCTGTTGCTGCGCGGCCCGGGTTGCTCGCGGATGAGGGAGTAGGAATCCAGAAGGGAAATATTGTGTCCATTCCGTCCGATTGCATTTCGAAGGGATCGGTATCGAACGTGGACATGTCGTACCGGATATCCAGCTGATGGAGCCAATCCAGATTTCTGAGCATGAATCCCGCCCGAAATCCTTGGGCGCCCCATTCGCGGAGATAGTGATTAATGCGGGGGGCTTTTCGGGCGAACCCACTTTGGGAACCAAAAAGTTTGCCGTCATGTTTGAGATCATGCACTCCGACTTCGAAGCCGTTTTGCGCGAGTTCCGAGCGCAATTCAGGAGGAACCTCATACGGACCTTCTGGAATCAGATTGAACGACGAAACGAATCCAAGCTCCTGCTCCAGCTTCATCAGCTTGCGGCATTTGGCCAGGCCACTCGGGCCTTCAACGTCATGAGTCAGGACCAGCGCAAATTTTTTGCCGCCTGGCCATCCCGGCCAACCTGCGGGGGTGCGCCCTGCTATTTGCTTTATGGGCCAGACTGATGTAGTGGCGGCTCTCTTTCGCCGCGCCGCGGGCCGGCGCAAGGCCATCCGCACGTCCCATGGCAGCAAGGGTTTCAGCAAATAATAAATGTTTTGGATGAGCATGACGGAAGGTGCGGCCTATAAAAATCCCTGGGATTTGGCCTGATGATGCCCGCCCATTTTTTCAAGACACAGTGGTTGGGAATGGTGGGTTTTGTCCAAGCGCACCGAAGGTCCGGCGAAAGAAAAAATCCGAGTTGAATTCCGGCTCGTTAGCTCCCGAGCAGCGAGTCCCGATCTTGGTGGATTGAAGTGGGAATGTAGGATTTGGTTTTATTTAGCACCACGCCAACCGGAGTCTTTGATTTTAAAAGCATGGCACTTGCTTGAAGGGCCAGATCCCGGTCGGTTTTTTCCGCTTCGACCACCAACAGCATCATGTCCATGAAACTGGCCAGACGCGGCGTGATACTGATTTGGTTCACCGGTGGCATGTCGAAGATGATGTAGTCAAAGTCACTGGCCTTGAGCTTCGGGATGAGCTGGTTGAAGCGTTGAGGCATGCCCTTGGCCAGACGGTCGCTACTGGAATTTTCCGAAACGACGTAGAGATTATCCTGTACGCGCCCGGAATCCTTCGTGTCGAGCAGTTGCTCCAGGCCGACGACCGTGGCGCCCTTGTGGAAATGTTGGGCGGAGCCCTGGCCTTGGGTCATGTCGACGAGCAGGACATTGCCTTCACCGGTTTCCGAAAAGCTGCGGGCGAGTCCTGCGGCAATGGTGGTTACACCCGAGTCCTTGCCCATGCCGGTCACGGCGACGAGTTTTGGTTTGTGCCGGATATTCAATGAATCGAAGTAATTGATCAATCGATCGCGCAGGGTCTCGTAAAAAGGATTGAGCGCCAGAGTGGCGGCGCCGCGCGAAGGGGAAATTTCCAGCGAAGTCGAGCTACTCCCCGCCGCGTCAGTTAGCATCGGGGCCCGCGAATTTGACCGCGTTCCGCTCGGAAGCAGCGCCTGCGATCCGGTTTTGGGAATGGAAAGGAAGAGCGGGAGTCGCAGGGTCCGTTCGATGTCGGTGGGACGCCTGATCGAGCGATCCAAATACAGCTCAAGGAAAAATGCCCACCCGAGACCCACAAAAATTCCGCCGACCGCAATCATGCCGATGGTCTTGTTGACCTTGCTGGTATTTTTGGTCGGAGGAGTGGGCGCTTCGATCTTGATGATGTTAGGCGGACGCCCGGTTCCGAGGCGTTCGTTGATCTGGGAGGCCTTGAGGCTGGCGGAGATATTGCGGTAATTGGCTTCCTCAAGTTCTTTGCGGCGGCGCAGTTCGAGAATGGAGGTTTCGAGATTGTCGACCTTCGCGGCCTCGGCGCGCACCATGTCGAGTTGCTCGTTTAATGTCCTGACCCTTGCCTTGAGGCCTGAGATCTGAGCGGCGGCACTCCCAGGATTAAAGGCGCCCGCAATCAGGTTGGGATTGGCGGGTCCCTGCGCTACCGCTGGGATGCGGCTCAACCCGGGCGCGGCGGCTTCCAGCTTTTTTCTTTGCTCATCGGCTTCAGCCAGCTGAGCTCTGACTTCTTTAACCCGGGTGCTTTCCTCGGCGAAACCAATGTTCAGGTAATCCTGCTCCCTGCGCTGGAGCCTGCCGATATTTGCCGCGATTTTCTGGTAAGCGGAGATTTGGTCTGCCGATGGTGCCGTCTGCTCTCCCTCGGGTGAGGCGTCGGGAGCGGGGGCGGAACTCGACCTGTTCATGTCCTGAAAAAGGCTGGATTGTTCAGCCAGCTGGGCTTGGACCGCAAAAATTTCCTGGCGCAACCGTGCGATTTGGTCCCCGAATCCTTTTTTGGCATCCTCCAGCGAGATAATACCCGCGTTGTTCATGAGTTTGCGTAATTCTTCTTCGGTTTGAGAAAGTTGGGCGCGCAATTGATCTGCTTCTTGAGACATGGCGTCGCTGATCATACCCGCGGCCAGATGGATCTCGACATGTCGTTTGAGGTAGCTGTCCACCAGTTCACCCAGGACGACCTGGACCATGGCGGGATCGGGATGTTTGAAACCGACCAGAATGACGCTGCTCCGGGGTGGGGCGTCGACCAGCAGGCTGCCTTGGATAAGCATTGCCGCAGCGCCGGGGTTGTTGCCGCCGCCGGCTTTGGCCAGGATTTTTTCCGGCCCGATGCTTTTTGCCACCTGTTCAGCCAGATCCAGGCTCATCAGAATTTCACGCTCGGTATTCATGATCGTCTCTCCGAATTGATCGGGAGACTTGGTGGGATCGGCTTTAATTCCCATGGACGATCTTTCCTCCGTTACCACGTAACGGATCAAGAGCTTTGCCTGTGAGTAATAGGGCGTGGGGGCGAGCTTGTAATAGGCATATGCAGCTGCCAAGCCGGCCAGCATGCAGAGCACGATCTTCCATTTATGGCGGAACACTGTGTAGTAGATGTCACCCAGTTGGAAGCTGGGTGCAGACGCCATGTTATCGTAGTCCGGGGTTGCCATACTTTTTGTGTTTATAAGGGACAGGTGGATTCTAATCCCAGCTGAGCTGTTGATAAGCGTACCGGGGGAATGCGTCCAATGGAATTATGCATATTCATCCGAGGTGACGATAGAGCATTTCCCCGCACAGGCGGCATAAAATTTGAGGCATCATTCTGAAAACCCCGCTATGCCAGCCGGAGGACTTGTCTTGAACCGTCACAAAGGCTGCTTTGCGCAGGTCATATCTGAAGTAGTCGATGCGTTCCTCCCGGGTGCCCCAGCTGAGCTTGAAACGGCGCAGTCCTTCATTGTCCAACGAACTGCGGCCAAAATCCAGCGAAGCAAATCCCTTTCCGGCGTACCATTGGATAGCCCGCCACATGACAAGATTGTTGGCGCGCAACTGCTGAAAATTTTCGTCGGAAGCGCCGAATTTATAGAGAGCGGTCCGGCCATGATGGAAGTATACGGCGCCAGCCACGGGTGTTTCGCCCTTCCGGGCGAGAACGACCCAGCCTTGGTTTTGGGCAAGGATATGACGTTGGATATTGGCAAAAAAAGAAAACGGCTGGGTCGGCACGCCGTGGCGTTTGCGAGTCTGGCAGAGGAGCCTGTAAAACGCCTTGATGGCATCCAGGCTTTGGGAAAATTCGATGGTCAGATCCCCGCGATCCGCTTTGCGCACCGCCCGTCGGACCGATTCGTGGCAGCCGCGAAAGAGGGTCGATTCATCGGGAGTGAGGTTGAGTAGATGGGAAAAATACGAGGTGGAAATGGAGGCATCGCCCTGCCATTTTTTCGTGCCTCGGTATTCAAGGTATTTCCATTGGCGGTTTTTGGCCTGAAGCAGGGCTGCTCGGGCCAAGCGGTGGAAAGCGGAGGCATCGGCGCACAGTGGTTCGATTGCATCCGTGAACGGCAGTGAAACTCCCCGCCGGCCGGTGGCCCAGCTGTTCACTTCCATTATTGGCAGGAGGGCGTCGGGCTTTTGCGGAGTGCCCAGAATAAAATAAAACGGATTATAGCGATAAGTGCTGTGCAGTACCCGAGCCCAAGCGGCCGTGTGGAAAAAAGCGGAGTCCGGGAAAGCGGCCAATTGGGTGTCCCAATTGGCGATCGCCAGCGGATTTACCAGCTGGACACCCTCCGGGCCCTTTTCGGAGGGAAAATCCTTGGGTGGCATCGGAATTCCAAACGGGCGCCGGTTGGATCAAACGGGGGTGTTTTTGAGGCAGGCTTTGAATTCAGTCACGACGGTCTCGATCTGCTGGTCGGTCAATTCCGGAAACATGGGCAGGGAAAGGAATGAATCGGCGCAAGCCTCGCTGACGGGGAAATCGCCCTTCTTGTAGCCCAGATTGGCGTAGGCATTTTGCAAATGCACCGGCACAGGATAATGAATTCCCGCACCAATGCCGCGTTCGCCCAGTTGTTTCAGGAGGCTGTCGCGATTACTGACGCGCACCGGATAGATATGATAAATGTGCCCGCCGTAATCGGCTTCCACCGGCAGCACGACGCCGGCTGTGCCGCGGAGGAGTTCGTCGTACCGGGCGGCGGCGCGCCGCCGGC
>JANYDX010000111.1 GCA_025363395.1 Verrucomicrobiota bacterium | reverse complement strand
AGGCCCCGCCGGCAAGCCGCGAGAAATTCGTTGAGGATCAGTTCCAGGCTCGTGCTGCGCCCCTGCAATCCACTATGGCTTTTAATCATCATGAGTCCACCCATCCATGTCACCGTCTGGGGTGAATACCGTCACGAAAAGAAAAACCCCAAAGTCGCGGCGCACTATCCGCAGGGCATGCACGAGACGATCGCCGGCTTTTTGCGCGGCGCACCGGACTTGAAGGTGCGCACCGCCACGCTCGACGAGCCGGAGCACGGGCTGTCGGAGGATGCGTTGTATAGCACTGATGTGTTGATCTGGTGGGGACACATGGCCCACGATGAGGTGAAGGCTGAGGTGGTCGCACGGGTGCAGCGGCGCGTGTTGGAGGGCATGGGGCTGGTGGTGCTGCACTCGGGACATCACTCAAAGATTTTCAAGGCGTTGATGGGCACGCCGTGCTCCTTGAAATGGCGCGAGTCGACGGACAAGGAACGCATCTGGAATATCTGTCCGTCGCATCCCATTGCTGCCGGGTTGGGTGAATACTTCGAAATCCCGGCGGAGGAAATGTACGGGGAACCCTTTGGCATTCCGACGCCGGATGAACTGATTTTCATTTCGTGGTTCAGCGGTGGTGAAGTTTTCCGGAGTGGGGCGACGTGGCGGCGCGGACACGGGCGCATCTTTTATTTTCGTCCGGGCCACGAGACCTATCCGACCTATCACCTGCCTCAAATTCAATTGGTCATTACCAATGCCGTACGCTGGGCCCGGTCCACCGTGCGCATTCCCGACGCGTGTCCGAATACGGCACCGCTCGAGCCATTGCCAGGGACCTAGGCAATCGTCAGAGGGGAATTCAAAGCGACCAGGTGGCGTCACCATTCCGATCCCGAGGGAGAAGCAGCTTCGACGCCCAGGGGTGGCCAAACAGAATAACGGGCTTTGAAACGGTCCTACTTCACCACGAGCTCGCCCCTCATTCCAACCTGACAATGTGCGGGAAAGGAACAAATGAAAGGATAGCGTCCAGGCACGGCGGGTGCATCAAATTCGGCCTCTCCTGATTGTTTTGCGCCGAGCAACGGAATGCATGCGAGTACCTCTGACGAAAGAGATTTTGGCTGATAATTTTGATCTTTAGCGGCGAGTGCGGCAGTGGTGTAGACCGTGATGTCCTGACCGGCTTTGAGGAGGATCCAGTTGTGCCCCATGACTTCCTTGGGCAGCGTTCCCTCATTCCTGAGCTGGACATGGATTTTCTGTCCCGGGCTGGCCTCAATTCGCGTCACGCTAAACTTCATGGAATCATTGGCGGTGATCACCACCGTCTTCACGGAATCCGCGGCAGAGGCCCCGGTGAAAATGCCCGCTGCGAGGAGGATGGCGATAAATGATGAGAGTGAAATTCCGTTTTTCATAAGAGAAGGATGAAGGCGATCGGCGGGGTTGGTGGATTTTTTCGGTTTCCAGCGCCCCGGTTAAAATACGATCCAGCCCTCGAGATAGAGCGTGTTGTTGTTTTTCGCGTTTCGACCTGTCCCATCGTAGTCCTGGCGCGCACCGTCGAAGCGGTTGTAAAGGGTATATTGCAGCGACAATTTCACATTGCTGCGGGGCCAGAATGCCGGGCCCCCGCTCTTGTTGAGCGGAAGCCAGTTCAATTGAAAAACAAAGCCGTCGCTTTTCGGAGAACCGGTTCGACTTCCCCCATACAGCAGCGCATCCGTGTCGCCATCGATCGTGAAATACTGCACCGCCGCACCATAAGTCTTGTCGTAGAGATAATCGATGGTCGCTTTGAAATTGCGCAACTTGTCCGACGCATTGCTCGTTGAACCGAGCGCTTCACTGGCCTTCCACGACTGGCGTTCAGAGATCCACGATACCAGCCCGGTGACATCGTGTCGGCCGAAGGAGTTCTGGTACTCCGAATCGAAGCCAATGTCCATGTAGCGGTCCTTGCCCTCACTGGGGTCCCGTCCGGGAAAAGTGTTGGCGGCCAGCCCGAATGTGCCGATTTCCCAGCGTGCGTTGCCGCCCAGGGTGGTTTCATAGGCGACACGCCAGTAGGGCGCCAGACCGGTAATTTGGGTTTCGCCTGCGGGATCCACCCCCATGGATTTTTGAAAACGGGCTCCTAGTGTTCGATAGCCACCGACATCGACATAAAGTGTGTTCGAAATCATGGCATACGCACCAAGTCCCGCGACTTGCTGGGCCACGCCGCCATCAATCAGGGTGGCGGCGGCCGGGGTCGGAGCCAGCCCGGACCCGCTGAACGGAAAGTTCCAGACGGGAGTGGAGTTCCACAGATCCTGCATCGTGGGATTGTTATTCAGGTACAATCCATAGGTGACATCATGTCCGGCAATATGACCGGTGTCTGCGTACCGCAGTTCGGCATTGTCCCACGCCCAGGTTTTCGCGGCGCCGTCGTAGGTGGTTTGAAAAAATATCCCGAATTTATTGGCAACTGCCGCGGCATCGGCTCCAAGCACCGCTGTCGCGTACGGTCCGAACAGCCGGCCGGCATAAAAGAGACTTGCCTGCGTGACCGCCCAATTGTTGTTGTCACCAAAATTTGGCGCGGCTCCTCCCGGTTGTCCTTGCGCCGTTTGCGTGAAGGAAGGCTGCAACATGACGGCGAGAGGCGGCAGCATGGTCTGTCCCGTACTGAGAGTGTATCCGCTCAACTTGAACTGATGGCCGAAAGAGGTGAGCACAGGGAATTCCGAATGACAGACGATGCATTGCAGGTTGGTCTGCCGCGCAAAGCTCGGTACCGCCCGACAAAGGGAAGGAAGTACGAGGGAAAGTAATAGTCCCCACCAACCTGCCGGAATGCTGAAGTTTCGATGGTCCAGTCTGTATTTCATAATGACGCTCCCGTTTGTGCTGGGCAGTGATGCCTGCGGTAGGAAGAGCGCGGACCAGCAGCGAATTGGAAAGGGGGAATAGGTAACGGAATGGTTACCGTTCCCCTTTTCATGCGTTTTCCAGCCGACTCAGCCCCGAAGGAGTCAGCGTCCTTCGCGCTGACTCCGGCAGGTGAAAGCCTTCCCGTTCGAAGGGGCGAAGTTCGGCAGTTGGAAACAGGCAGCTTTCAACCTGCGCATGAGGGAATCGTCGTTGCTTTTGAACTCAGAAGGGGACGGGTCGAAAGACCAAGGAGTGTTTTCAATCCGGGTTAAGGTTTGGTTTCCGGGTAGGCGGTGGCGGTGGAATTTGAAGACATGCGCGACAGGCGCTTGCTCCGGATAGGGCGCGTGTCGCACATGATCTTTGCGTCGGGGCAACCGACGACCGCTGCCCTACTGCTCGCCGGTATCGGTGGCGACGAGCAGGGTGAGGGCTGAGAGAACGAGCAAGGTGGTGATCATGGCTGGTTCAGGTGTGACGGACGCCGCCGTCGATCGTGATGTTCTCGCCGATGATGTATGAAGAATCATCCGAGAGAAGGAAGCGGGCGAGTTTGGCGACTTCGTTGGAGGTGCCAAACCGCTTTAAGAGCGATTGCGATGCCATATGGTCTTCAAAACCTTTTTGTGCGTCCGCGGGAAAGCCGAGCTTGTTGTAGATGGGCGTCTTGATCGGGCCGGGACTCAGCGTATTGATCCGGATACCGCGCGGGGCGAGTTCGACGGCGAGTGATTTTCCGAGCGAAACCACGGCGGCCTTTGTGGCGGAGTAGATGCTGGTCTCGGGGAAGCCAAGTTCAGCGACGACGGATGCGTTGAACACCACCGCACTGGGATTGGTCAGGACGGGCAGGAGCGACTGGAGTTGAAAATAGAGACCGCGAACGTTGACGCCGAACATGTCGTCAAAGTGTTTCGGCGTCATGGCCTCCATCGGACCGAACTGGCCGATACCTGCATTGAGGAAAACGCCGTCGAGCTTGGTGGTGTGTTTTTTAATCACGTCGCCGATGGCCTGGGCGTCGGCGAGGGCGGCGGAATCAGAGGAGATGACGAGGGCGGACGACCCGAGCGCGGCGCGCGCCGCGGACAATGTCTCAGGGTTGCGGCCCGTGACGATGACCTGCGCGCCTTCGGCTTGCAGGAGTTGGGCGGTAGCGAGACCGATGCCGGTGGTGCCGCCAGTGATGAGGATGGTTTTATTTTTCATAGGGAAAGAATTAAAATGGAACAATCGTTCCAGAAAAAGCATTGAAAAAATCAGTCGAGGACTTGCAAGGCGATGCGCGCGGATTGTTTGAGGGTTTCGCGTTCGCCCAGCGCGCGAACGGCGACCGCCAATCCCAGAATTGTGTGATAAAGGAAGCGGGCGATGGCCCCCGGGTCCTTGCTCTTGGCCAGTTCGCCCTTGCGCTGGGCGGCGCTGAGACGGGAAGCGAACACGCCTTCAAGTTCACGGGCGTGGGCCTGGGCCAGGGCGCGGGTTGCGGCATCGTGCGGCGCCATTTCCACCATGGAATTGACCATCAGGCAACCGTGGGAACCTGAGGCGCATTGGCCCTCGATCATCCGGTCGAAGAAACTGCCGAGGACTTCCCGAATCGGTGCAGGGTCGTCCAGTTTGCGGCGGATCTGGTCGATCGCGCGGTCCAGGTAGCGCCGAAGCGCGGCTTGATAAAGCGTTTGTTTGTCGCCGTAAGTATCGTAAAGGCTTTGGCGGCTCACCCCGAGTTCAGCCACCAAGTCGGCAAAGGAGGTTTGCTTAAAGCCGCGGACGCGGAAGAGCTCCAATGCCTGGTCGAGGACCTCGGCTTCATCGAATTCTTTCGTGCGGGACATAGCTCATAAAAGAATGATCATTCCATAATAGACAAGAACTATTATGGAAAGAATCCACCTGATGCCACGGGGAGTTTGGTTCTCCGCGCCTGCTGCATCCAAGCCTTGTTCTTGGACTGCTTACTTCACCAGTTGGGCCATGAACTCATAAACGGGCATGGCTTCCAGTTTGGCGCGATTGGTGAAGAGCGATCCCAGCTGTTTGGATTTGTCATCACCATAGTGGGCGGCAAAAGCGGATTCGGTTTTTTGTTGGAGCAGGGGGATGCCTTCTTTACGGCGGCGGCGGTGGCCGGGGGGATATTCGATCTCGATCTTCTCCGTTTCTGTGCCGTCTTTGTAGAAAACCTGAACAGCGCTGGTCAGCGCACGCTTGTCCGGGTCAAGACAGTCGGCGGAATATTGTTTGTCTTCGATGAGAACGATTTTGGCGCGCAGACCGTCAAGCCGCGGGTCGGCGGCGAATTTATCGTCGTAGTGTTCAGTGGTCAGCGTGCCGTAGATGAGGGCCACCGCGGTCAGGTATTGCAGGCTGTGTTCGCGGTCGGCCCGGGTGGCCAGCGGACCAGGTTTGTCGATCAGACGGATGGCGGACTCGTGGGTCGTCAGCTCGATGCGGACAATCTTGTCGAGGCGTTGTTTGACGAGCGGGCTCAGTTGGATCGCACATTCCACGGCGGTCTGCGCATGGAAATCGGCGGGGATCGCGAGCTTGAAGAGAATCTGTTCCATGACGTAGTGGCCGAGCGGACGGACGAGCCGGACAAGGTTGCCTTTGAAGCAAACATCATTGAAGCCCCAGGTTTTTGCGGTCAGCGCGGACGGGTAACCCATCTCGCCGGTCATGGCGATAAGCGCGAGCCGGACGGCGCGGCTGGTGGCATCACCCGCCGCCCAGGATTTCCGGGAGCCGACATTCGGCGCCTGGCGATAAGTGCGGAGCGCGGAACCGTCGAGCCACGCGTGCGACACCGCGGCCATGATCTGATCGCGGGTGCCGCCGAGCATGGCGGTGGTGACGGCGGTCGAGGCCACGCGGACGAGGATAACGTGGTCGAGGCCGACACGGTTGAACGCATTGTCGAGAGCGAGAACGCCTTGA
>JANYDX010000054.1 GCA_025363395.1 Verrucomicrobiota bacterium | reverse complement strand
TGAGCAATCCAGCCACTTCGCTTGCTCCCTTGCCCTGCTCGAAATACTTCGCAGCCGTTAACCGCCGCTTTTCCATCGCTCCATGATCGCGTTGTTTACCCATGCGTCAGGAAAATTAATGTCAGTCTATTATACGAGTCTTAATAGGTTTTACTTACCAATATCACACTGTCCTAAGATTTGCTTCAAGTGCCAGAGCAACGGGAATCTTAGGACATTCATGATTTTCCCTCTGAAATCGCGCTCACATATATCCTAAGTTTTACTTCCCCGCATACCGCCCTATCCGACCGATCGTTCAACCCGAGAACCCGGGCACAGGCCTCCGTCAGGTCCAGTTCCGACCAGACCGGCGGGCATTCACCCAAGCCAGCAAGAGTAACGTACGCTCGGCATCGGCGCAGGCGGTCTTGGCAACCATCAGTTGATGCAGGCGTTGGCGGGATATCCCGAGCAATCGAGCCAGTTTCACTTTGTCGCCTCGTCTCCGGAAGAAGGGCGCGGCGGATCGCACCAACTCATTCCACACCGGGGTGGCGGGACCTGGTCGGAGAGTCAGAAAACGCTTAGGCCGGCGGTCCGGTTTCTTGCGCTGCAGGGAGGAGAGAGCCCGGAGCCCATCCTCCGCCATTTCCATCAATCCTTCCGCCAAACCACCCAGTTCATTCAGTCGAGCAGGACCTCTCATGCGGCCCATGATTAGCGACACGCCAACTGTTTGTCATCTATTATATGACAAGCAGGTCCCGGATGGCAGGGGAATGTTCGTCATATAATAGATGACTGGCCCTCCTCGTGAACGGGGCCGGGGAGACGGGTTATTTTTCCGCCACCACGTAGTGACAGCCTTTGCTCACCGGATTGAGGGAGGCGGCATAAACGACGAGCAGGGCGGTCTGGACCGCATTGCGCAGTTCGATAAGCTCACGGGTCGGCCGGCAATCCCGGTAAAAGGCCTGAATGTCCTCGCGCAACTCCAACAAAATCCGACGCGCACGGGCCAGCCGGCGCGGCGACCGGATGATGCCTGCATAATTCCACATCGTCGTCCGGACCAGTTGCAAATCCTGCCGCACCAGCATCGGGTCGGCTTCTTTCACCGGACTCGTCCACTCCCGCGGCTCAGGCGGATGAAATTGCCCGGCCGTCAATTCGACCGCGTCGGCTTGGGCGGCGGATTTCGCCGACACGAGACACTCCAACAGCGAGGTGCTCGCCAGGCGATTGGCGCCGTGCAAGCCGGTGCACGCGGTCTCACCAATGGCATTCAGGTGCCGCACATTGGTTCGACCGTGCAAATCCGCATGCACGCCCCCGCAGGCAAAATGCGCGGCGGGCACGACCGGAATGCGTTCCCGGGTGATGTCAATTCCACCGGCCAGACAGCGCTCGTAAATTGCCGGGAATCGTTCGCGGATAAAATCCGGCGTCAGCACGGAGAGATCGAGGTAAACACAATTATCACCCGTCGCCGTGAGGTGCTGCTTGATCGCACGGGCCACCACATCACGCGGCGCGAGCGAACCCAGCGGATGCACACTGTCCATAAACCGCAGTCCGCGGGCATCGACCAGCACCCCGCCCTCCCCGCGCAACGCCTCCGTGATCAGAAACGGTTGTACGCCGGGTTGAATAAAAACGGTGGGATGAAACTGCACGTATTCGAGGTCGATCAACCGCGCGCCGACGCGATAGGCCATCGCGACCCCGTGGCCCACGCTGCCGGGCTGATTGGTGGTGTGTAGAAAAATTCCGCCCAGCCCGCCGGTCGCGAGTATCGTCTTCCTCGCCACAAACGCCACCACTTCGCCGGAAACCGTGTCGAGCGCATAGCAGCCAAAACACGTCAGCGGCTCGTAACGCTCCCGATTGTCCGCGGCATTGTGCGACAACGTGAGCAGGTCGATCCCCGCAAAGTTACGCCGACGCGTGATGCCGGGCGTGTGATCCACGCGACCAACCACGGAAGCCATGATGGCATGGCCTGTGGCATCCTTGGCGTGAATAATGCGCCGCTCGTGATGCCCACCTTCGCGCGTGAGGTCGAGCCGGCCAGCTTCGTCCCGGTCGAAGCCCACTTGCAATTCTTCCAGGAGAAGTTCCTTCACCGCCGCCGGTCCTTCCCGCACGAGTTGCTCGATGGCGGAAAGGTTGGCCGTGCCGTCGCTGGCCTCGAGAATATCCCGCGTCAATTCGGCGGGGTCGGGATTGGTGTCGTAAATGATCCCGCCCTGCGCCCAGTCGCTGTTAGCTTGCAGCGGTTCGCCGAGCGAAAGCAGTTCGACCCGAAATCCGGCCTTCGCCGCATGCAGCGCATAGGCCGAACCCGCCAGGCCGGCACCGAGGACAAGACAATCAGTGTGGATGATCTGCATGGAAGTTCAGCGGGCACGACGGCGCGACGGGAGAATGGTCAGGCTCAAATCCGCCGCCGGCGCCGAATGGGTCAACGCACCGATGCTGATGACATCCACTCCCGGCAACGCGTACTCGGGCAGCGTGGCAAAACGTACCCCGCCCGACACCTCCACAATGGCCCGGCCGGCGATCAACGCCACCGCGGCGCGCACCGCGGCCGGAGTCATGTTGTCGAGGAGAATGACCTCCGCCCCCGCGGCGCAAGCCTCGCGCACCTCGGCCATCGTCGTGGCCTCGACTTCAATTTTCGCCGCATGCGGCGCCGCGCTCCGGCACAGCTGCACCGCCTTCGTCAGCGAACCGGCGGCGGCGATATGATTGTCTTTGATCAGTACATGCTCGCCCAGCGAACTCCGGTGATTGAAACACCCGCCGCAGCGAACCGCGTATTTTTCCAGCGCCCGGTAACCTGGCGTGGTCTTGCGGGTGTCAACAATGCGCACACCCGTGCCCTTCACCGCATCGGCGAAGGTGCGCGCCAGCGTCGCGATGCCGCTTAGCCGTTGCATGAAATTGAGCGCGGTCCGTTCCGCCGTCAGCAGCGCCGCCGTGGGACCATCGATCTGCAACACCGCCGCACCTGACTTCAAACGATCGCCATCGCCGGCCAGCAATTTAGTTTTAAGCATGGAGTCCACCCGCGCAAAAACCCGCGCGGCAATTTCCAGTCCGCACACTACGAGGTCGGGCTGCTTGACGTCGATAATCGCCCGGCTGTGGTGATCGGCTGGAAAGATGGCGCGGCTGGTGACATCACCCAGCCCGGCGTCTTCATCCAGCGCGAGATCGATCAAGTGGTCGGTGCGGGGAGTGAGCATAAAGTTTCCGTGTTTTTATTTGTACGTCGGGTTTTACGCCCGGCTGTCGGGGATAAAATCCGACCGACATGGTCAGGAACTTGCCGGCGTCAGTTCAAACATGCGGTCGATGCAGCGCGCGGCGCGCACGCGCATATCCTCGTCGAGCGTGACGATCTGGTCGGGACGCGGAGCGAGCAGCGCGTCGCGCACTTTTTCGAGTGAATTGAGTTTCATGTAGGGACACAGCCGGCAACCGCCGATAAAACGTTTCTCCGGGTCCTCGACCTGCAGCCGGCCGACGAGCCCGCATTCGGTGAGCATCAAAAAATAGGGCGCCGGGGTGCTCTTGACGTATTTCATCATCGCCCCCGTGCTGCCGACAAAATCAGCCGCCGCCGCCACTTCCGCCGTGCATTCGGGATGCGCCACAACCTTCAGCCCCGGAAAGCGCGCGCGCGCTTCGCTGATCGCCGCCACGTCGAACTGGTCGTGCACGATACAAGTGCCGTCGGAAGCGATGATCTCCTTGTCCACGCCGCGACGTTTCAGCTCGGCGCGGACATTGTCGGCCATCAGCCGGTCGGGCACGAAAACAATCCGGCGGCTAGGCAGATTCGCGACGATGTCGTAAACGTTGCCCGACGTAACGCACACATCCGACTCGGCTTTCACGTCCGCGGTGCTGTTGATGTAACAAACCACCGTCGCGTCCGGATAAAGCGCCTTCAACTTCC
>JANYDX010000216.1 GCA_025363395.1 Verrucomicrobiota bacterium | reverse complement strand
GGGGCGGCGGCGGCGTCGTCTTCGGTCCCAAGCCCCGCGATTATTCCAAGAAGATCAATGGCAAGGTGAAGGCTCTCGCTTTCAGCCGCGCACTGTTTGATCTTCTTGGAATAATCGCGGGGCTTGGGACCGAAGACGACGCCGCCGCCGCCCCACAGGGGAGAACGGATGGAGCCGGCGCGGGCGCGGCCAGTGCCCTTCTGGGCCCATGGCTTTTTGCCGCCGCCGCGGACTTCGCCGCGGGTTTTGGTCGAGTGGGTGCCGAGGCGGGCGTTCGCATTGTGAGCGACGACGACTTCCTTGACGGCCTGCAGACCCTTCTTGCCTTCGAAAGTAGGAAGGTTGAATTCCTTCTCAGAGCTGTTCGTGGCGTCAGATGTGAAAATTTTGAGCTTCATGTGGTGGCGTTCTCCAGCGCTTAGGCTTTGCTGACTTTGGCTTTCTTGCCGGAGCGGATGATGACATCGTCGCCATTCGCGCCAGGGATGGCGCCCTTCACGAGAATGAGGTTCTTGTCGGCGATGATCTTGACGATGCGCAGGTTTTGCACCGTGCGGAAATCACTACCCATGTGACCGGGCATGCGTTGATTTTTCCATACGCGACCGGGAGTCTGGCGCATACCGACGGAACCGATGCGGCGATGGAACATCGAACCGTGAGCGGCGGGACCGCCAGCGACACGGAAGCGTTTCACGACGCCCTGGAAACCCTTGCCCTTGGAAACGCCGATGACGTCCACGATCTGGCCTTCGGCGAAAATCGCCACGGTGAGAATATCACCCAGCTTGGCCGAAGAAACTTCGGTGAGGCGGACTTCATTCAACACGCGGGGCGTGGAATCGAGACCGGCTTTCTTGGCGTGATTGGATTCGCCCTTGGAGGCGCGAACGGCCTTCTTGGCACCGAAACCCAACTGCACGGCATTATAACCGTCAGTCTCAATGGTTTTAATTTGGACGACCGGGCATGGGCCTGCTTCCACAACGGTAACCGGGACTAAGACGTTTTGAGCGTCGTAGACCTGGGACATACCGATTTTTTTTCCTAATAGTGTAGCGATCATGGGCTAAGTGGTAGGTGGAGGGTTTAGTTCCGTTTGTTTAGACCTACTTTAGCAAGGGCCGGGGTTAGGCGGCTGGCTGCTAAGATGGTTATGGGTGAAATATTAAACGTTGATAGTGATATCGACGCCGGACGGGAGATTGAGTTTTTTGAGTTCATCGACGGTTTGAGCGGTTGGCTCGAGAATATCGATGAGACGCTTGTGAGTACGGGATTCAAACTGCTCCATCGACTTCTTGTCGACGTGCGGGGAGCGGTTGACCGAAAGCTTTACGATGTGCGTTGGCAGAGGAATCGGGCCCGAGACCCGAGCACCGGAGCGCTTGGCGGTTTCCACGATTTCCAAAGCTGACTGGTCGATGACGCGGTAGTCGTAACCTTGGAGTTTAATGCGAATGCGTTGGCCTTTCATGGCAGTATAAAGAACGAGGGTTGAAAATCAGGTGCGAGCCGGGCCCTTCGCATTGGTCTCGACAATTTTGGCGAGCTGCGAATTCGGGACCTGCGCAAAATGGGACGGAGTGATGGACGCGCTGGCGCGGCCCTTCGAAAGGGAACGGATGTCGGTGACGTAACCGAAGAGCAGTTCCAAAGGAACGTGCGCCGTGATGATGCACGCGCCCGTCTTGTTTTCCATGCCTTGGATCTGACCGCGGCGACGGTTGATATCGCCCATGAGATCGCCTTGGTATTCCTCAGGCGTGGTAACCTCAACGCCCATAATGGGCTCGAGCATGATCGGACCGGCTTTCTTCATCGCATCCTTGAATGCAAAAATACCAGCCATCTTGAACGCCATTTCAGAGGAGTCGACCTCGTGGAACGAACCGTCCAAGATGCGAACAATGACGTCCACGACCGGGAAGCCCGCGACGACGCCGTTGTTGGCGCCCTCAAGCAGACCGTCAGTTGAAGGTTTGATGAATTCCTTGGGAATTGAGCCGCCAACCGTTTCGTTGATAATCTCGACGCCCTTGCCTTTCTCATTGGGCTCGATCTTAACGACGACGTGACCGTATTGGCCCTTACCACCCGACTGCCGAATGAACTTACCTTCGCCGTCGGCAGCTTTCGTGATGGTCTCGCGGTACGCGATTTGGGGCTTGCCCGAGGTGGCCTCGACCTTGAATTCACGCTTCATGCGGTCGATGATGATCTCGAGATGCAATTCGCCCATGCCGGCAAGAATCGTCTGGCCCGTGTCCTGATCGGTCTTGACACGTAGAGTTGGATCTTCGGCAACAAGGCGCTGGAGAGCGACACCGAGTTTTTCCTGGTCGGCCTTCGAGTTTGGCTCGATCGACATCGAGATAACCGGCTCCGGGAAGGAAGGTGGCTCAAGACGGATGTCGAAATCTTCGTCGCACAAGGTGTCGCCAGTGATGACGTCTTTGATGCCGACGACGGCGCAAATGTCACCCGCGTAGGCGACTTCGATTTCCTCGCGCTCAATGGCACGCATGAGGACGAGACGCGAGACGCGCTCGGTGCGGCGGGTCCGGGGATTGTAAAGGGACATGCCGCGTGGCAACTGACCGGTGTAGACGCGCACAAACACGAGCCGACCGACGAACGGATCGTTCCAAAGCTTGAACGCGAGGCCGGCCATCTTGGCTTTGTCGCTGACGACCGCCTCGACCATTTTCCCATCGCTGTCCTGCCCCTGCATCGGCGGAACATCGATCGGGTTTGGGAGGTAGTTGACGACGCAGTCCAGCAGGCGCTGAACACCCTTCTTCTTGAAGGCGGAACCAGGAATGACACCGGTGAACTGGAGCGAGATCGTGGCCTTGCGAACGCCCAGCATCAACTCTTCCACACTGATCTCTTGGCCATTAAGATATTTTTCGGCGATGACGTCGTCGTAATCGGACACGGCCTCAATGAGCTTGTCGCGATATTCCTTCGTCTGCGCCACCATCTCGGCAGGAACCGGCACCGTCTTTGGGTTCATCCCCAGCTGGTCCTTCGGATCTTCCTCGAAGAGATAGGCCACGTTCTGGACGAGATCGATCAGGCCGGTAAAGTTCTCTTCCTTGCCGATAGGCAGGAAAATCGGGTGGGCGTTGGCCTTCAGCTTTTCGCGCATCTCTGAGATGGCGCGGAAGAAATCGGCGCCGGTGCGGTCCATCTTGTTGATGAACGCGACGCGCGGCACTCGATATTTGTTCGCCTGACGCCAGACCGTCTCGGATTGGGGCTGTACGCCGGCGACGGCGCAAAACACTGCAACGGCACCATCGAGCACGCGGAGGGAACGTTCCACCTCGGCGGTGAAGTCAACGTGTCCGGGGGTATCAA
>JANYDX010000215.1 GCA_025363395.1 Verrucomicrobiota bacterium | reverse complement strand
CCAGGGCGCCGGTCTCATCGCGGGAGTTAAAGGCTTTGACGCGCCCATCGACCGCCTGGGTGCGGGCGGCGAAGGCCTGCATCAGTTCGACGGAGGAAATCTGTTTCGTTTCGAGCAGCGCCGCCAGTGCGGTCACCGGTTTGAAAATCAATTCGTCGGTCATCGGCTCACTCCATTACCTTGGGCAATGCGATCAGATTGTCCCGCCGGGCGGGTGCATTTCGCAGCGCCTGTTCCACCGGCAGGCCGGCGGCGGCGATGTCGGCGGCCCAGACATTGAAGACCGGCGAAGCGTGCGCCATGGGTTCGACCCCCGTCACGTCCACCTGCTTTAGTTTTTCCACGTAATGCAGAATTTCCCCGAGCTGCTGGGTGAATTTCTTCTTTTCCCCGTCGGTCAGGGCGAGCCGGGCGAGGTTCGCCACGTACTCGATATTCATGTCTGGAGCTGGGTTCATGCGAGGGTCAAAAGTTGCCCACCAAGCAGGCGGCCCAAGGCAAGGTTGGCAACCGGCAAAAAGCCCGCTCACCGGTTTTTTGCCCAAGCCAGCTGACATTCGGGAATGAAGGAGGCTGATGTGCAGACTTGAGCCCGACCGGCTATTGATCCATGGTTTGGCCGTGTTATTGTTTAAGCGCATCCTGAATCACGCCCAGTCCGACGCTGAGCCTGATGACAAGAGGCAGGCGGTGCGCTATGCGGTGGGTCCGGCCTTTCCTTTCAAGGCCGTGGTGACACTGATGGCGCATGATGAGGAAGGAAACTTGTTGAACGACCAGCGCCGGGCCCAGGCTTGGGCAGGCCGGATCACCAACCTTTCGGAAACCGGAGTGAATATCCAGCTGCACGTATCGGCCATCGCCCACCGGGGCGAGTCGTGCATGTTCAAGCTCAGTCACGAGGACTATCTGCTCGAATTTCCCGGCACCATCGCCCATTTCCGCGTTCACCAGCAGTGCACGTCGTGCGGATTTTCCTGCAACTTTCCCAATACTGAAACACGCAAAGCCTACTTTCAGTTACTCGAACCGATCTCCATCGGAGCCCGGCTCGCACCGGTGAATCCCGCCAAGCTCGTTCAGGATACCGCGGGACTCGTCAAGGAACAGTATCATGGCATCTCCGACGCGATGCTGACGGTGTGGCGTCCGGCATCGGGCAGCAAAATCTATTGCTTTGATTTCCGCATGAACGCCTATGGGGTCCGCTGGAGCGAAGGGATGGCGCAGGTGGAAGCGTACGGCTATTCGAATCAATACCTCGCGGGGGAAAAAGACGCCCCCCAATACACGCGGCTGACCCGAAGCGAATTCAAAGATGTCCGCTGGCTCTTCTGTCTGGCCGTCCCCAATCTGGCCAAGGCTGTGCCCCAGGACGTACGCAAATTTCTCGCCGCCTTGGTGTGAGCTAAAGGAGCGGGAATGGAAAAGGCCCGCGCCCAGGTGGCGAATTCACGCGCATGACACACCGATATTCAGCGCAGGCTTGAACCGCCGCCTTTTTTCAACCAAGCGTTTCTGGTGCTGTTGTTCAAACGAATCCTGGGTGCCGACATGGACGCCCCGCGACCAGACGACAAACGCAAATCAAAGCGCTACACCCTGAGCGGCGACTTTCCTTTCCGAACCAAGCTCACCCTCTTCCAAAATGGCGGGGTGAAAACCTCCGACGCCAAGGGAAAAGACTGGAGCGTCACACCGGTCAATCTGTCCGCCACCGGCGCCAGCCTCCAGCTGAGCCTCGCCGTCGTGGCCTATCAGCGTGAAGCCTGCCGGATGAAATTCAGCCTGGGGACCTTTCTCCTGGAGATCCCGGCCACAATCGCCCATTTCCGGTGCGGTTCACAATTCAGCCTTTGCGGCATCGTGTTTAATTTCACCAATGCAGAAACGCAGCGCTCCTACCTGCAGTTGCTGGAATCGGTCAGCTTGGGGAGTTCACTCACCCCCGTTGATGCGGTGCAAGACACGCCCGACCGCCACAAGGAACAATTTGGCGACAACCCGACCGCCGCGCTCAGCATCTGGCGCGACGCACCCACCGGGAGCATTACCAGTTTCGATTTGCGGATGCACAACTACGTGGTGCGTTGGATCGAAGGTTCCCCCGAACTCGACGTTTCCGGCCTCGGAGAAATCAGCCCCGCCGAACAGAGGCACAGCTTCCCCGACCTCGTGTCGCTCAGCGAAGCGCAGCACGATGAGGTGCGGCGGCTATTTTCGCTCACGGTGCTCAACATGCCAAAGTCAATGCCGGAGGACGTGCGGAAATTTTTCGCCAACCTCGTGGCGTAACTTGCCGGTGAACGGTGGGGGCGCGGTCATTCGGACCGCCCGCATCCGCGGAAAACCGCAAGCCCGATCCGGCTCAGGTTCGCACTGACATGGAGCCATCGACTGCAATATCCCGGAGCAACTTGGCGAAGGCCGTATTGACCTCATCGTCCGTCAGCGTGCGGTCCGGCGCGCGAAACGACAGCGAGAACGCGAGGCTCTTTTTTCCCTCGGGGAGACCCTTGCCTTGATAAACGTCGAACACCTCGACCGCCTCCAAGGCAAAGCCCGGGCCCGTGATGCCCCGGGCCGTTTTGAGCAGAGCCAGCCGCACTTGTTCGGCGTGCCGCGCAGTCTCCACCACGAGCGCGACGTCGCGTAGGGCGGCCGGAAACAGAGTGAAGGGCTGATAGCGGGGATGAGTGGTCGCCGCCGCCAGCTTGCCCGGTAGGATGGCGAACATGCCGCCCCAGACCTTGCCCTCGACGCCGAGACTCCGGACCATCGCCAGGTTCAACAACCCGAAGCGCACGGTCCAACCCTGTTTCATTTCGCCGGCCGCAGCCGATTGTCCTTCCTGCCAGCCCCAGTAAGCGCCGCGCACCGGGACGAGTTCCTGGCCCGCCAGATCAATGCCGGCTTCCCCGGCGATAATTTCCACCTGTCGTTTGACGCTGTAGAAGTCCGGTTCGGGCCGCGCCAGCCAAGTCCGATCCTTGGGATTGTGACACAGCAGGAACGCCGCACCGACGCACTCCTGCACTGTTCCGTTAATTTCCATGAACACCCGGCCGGTTTCACAGAGCTGGGCAGCGGGAACACCGCGGGACTGGTTTAATTTCAGTGATTCCAAGAGGCCGAGCACAAGCGTGGGGCGCAGATGCGACTGGTCGTCCACAAACGGATTGGCCAAAGCCAGTTCTTCCGCCGCCGACTGCGAAACCCAGGTCGCGAGTTCCTTGTGCGAGCGCAGCGTGTAATTGACGACTTCGTGAAAACGCTGGCCCACGAGGTAGTCGGTCACCTTGCGGTTGAACCGGACGATGGGATCATCGTCTCCGTCCACCAGTGCCGGTCCCGAACAAAATGCAGGCGGCACCCGTTCCGTTCCATAAATGCGCAGCACCTCCTCCACGAGATCAATGGGACGATCCAAATCGGAGCGGTAACTCGGCACCTTGACGGTCCACTCCACTCCGTTCGATTTAATTTTCTCGCTGGTTATGCCGAGATTGAGCGCTTCGAGCGAGGAACGGATATCCTCGTCACTGATATGGAAGCCAAGCCGGGCGCGAATATACTCGGGTGTGAACGTGATTTCGCGCTGCCACGGGCGGTCGCGGCCCACCTTGAAAGCGGGGCCTACCACGGTGCCACCCGCGCTTTCCAAAATCAAATCGATCGCCCGATAAGCGGCCTCGAGCGTACTGTGCGGATCAACCCCGCGTTCAAAACGGTAGGCCGAATCAGAGGACAGGCCGAGCCGCTTGGCAGTCCAGCGGATGGATTGCGGACGGAAATAGGCGGCCTCAATCACGATGTCGGTCGTGGTGGCGTCCACTTCGGCACTGGCTCCGCCCATGATCCCGGCGATCACCAGGGGCTGGGCTTCATCGGCAATCACCAGCATGCGGCTATTGAGCGCGCGTTCCTTGCCATCAAGCGTGGTGAGCTTTTCGCCATCGACGGCGCGCCGGACCACAATCTTGCGGCCGGCGATTTTTTTAGCGTCGAACACATGCAAGGGCTGACCCAGCTCAAGCATCACGTAGTTGCCAATATCGACGAGGTTGTTGATCGGACGCAGGCCGACGGCCTTCAGCCGCTCCTGCATCCACGCCGGACTCGGTCCCACTTTCACTCCCGTGATGGAAAAAGCAGTGTAGAGCGGACAGTCTTCCGGGGCCTCGACGCTGACCTCGCCTAAAATATCGGGGCGCGGAGCGCCGGACGCCTCGCCGCGAAATTTAATCTCGGGAAAACGAATATCCTCCCGCAGCCAGGCCGCCAGCTCGCGGGCCACCCCCAGATGACAGAGCGCGTCGGGGCGGTTGGGGGTGATTTCAATGTCGAACACCGTATCGCCGCCGGGTAATGCCGTGTTGATCGAAGTCCCGATCGGGGTCGCAGGGTCGAGCAACAACAAACCCGCATTATCTGCACTCAGACCGAGCTCCTGGGCCGCGCACAACATGCCGTCGGACTGCTGGCCGCGGATTTTCGACTGCTTGATCTTGAAGTCACCGGGCAGCACAGCGCCGGGCAGGGCCACCGGCACGCGGTTGCCGGCATCGCAATTGGATGCACCACAGACGATGGTCCGGACGCCGCCGTGCGCCGGTCCCACGTCGACCGTACAAAGGGAGAGTTTGTCGGCGTTCGGATGTTTGTCGCGCGATTTGATTTCGCCGACGACCACCAACTCCAGCGCAGGCAGGCCCGTGTTGACCACGCCCTCGACTTCGAAGCCAAGAAAGGTGATCGCGCGCTTCAGCTCGTCGGCCGAAGCGTAAACCTGAAGGTATTGTTTGATCCAGTTGCGGGAGATTTTCAAGGGAGGAAAGGGAAAGGGTTAACCACGGATTTCACTGATGAGCACCGATGGATTCTACACTTCGTTCAGAATGACTGCCCAATGTTTATCAGTGATAATTCGTATAATCAGTGGTCAAATATCAGGCGAACTGCTTCAGGAAGCGCAGATCGTTCTGGTAGAAATAACGGATGTCATCGATGCCGTACATCAACATGGCGAGACGTTCGAGTCCCATGCCGAAAGCGTAGCCGGTCCAGATTTCCGGGTCGTAGCCCACGCCTTCAAACACCGCAGGATCAACCATGCCACAACCGCCGATCTCGATCCATTCCTTATTCACCTTGGGCAGATGCTGGGCGGAGAGATCCACTTCAAAACTTGGCTCGGTGTAACCAAAATAATGCGGACGGAAGCGCGTCTTCGTGTCCTTGCCGAAAAGTGAGGCGAAGATGTAATCGAGCAGCGCCTTCAGGTCGCGCACCGTGACGTTTTTGTCCACGTACAGACATTCAATCTGGTGGAAGTTGGCGCTGTGGGTCGCATCACTGGTGTCACGGCGATACACGCGGCCGGGCGACACGATGCGGATGGGCGGGCTCCCCTTCAACATCGTGCGGATCTGCACGGAGGACGTGTGCGTGCGGAGCAGATATTTCTCCTCCGGCGTTTTTTTGGTCACGTTGCCGAAGCGGGCTTTTTCCGGAAAATAAAATGTATCCTGCGCATCCCGCGCCGGGTGATCGGGAGGCGTGTTGAGCGCATCAAAGCAGTAGTACTCGGTCTCGACCTCGGGGCCCTCGATGACCGTGAAACCGGCTTTGCGCAGAATGCGGCACATTTCCTCGCGCACGAGCGTGAGCGGATGATAAGTCCCGCGGCCGGCGTCGGGCGAAGGCAGCGTGGGATCGACGGCGGGGCCGAGCTGGGCGGCGATTTCACGGTCGCCGATCCGGGCCAGGGCTGAGTCCAGCTGGACCTGCAACTGGGCCTTGGTCTCGTTGATGAGCTTGCCCATCGCGGGACGCTGTTCCTTGGGCACGGCGCCCATCTGCTTCATCAACGCGGTCAACTCGCCATTGGGGCCGACGTAGCGGGCCTTGGCCGCCTCAAAATCGGCGCGTGTTTTCAGGTTAACAAGCTCGCTCGAAGCTTTGGCGAGGATGGCGGAGAGGGTGTCTTGCATGGAGAGGATAAGATTTCCCGCGAATCACGCGAAGGGACGCGAATAAATTCTCTGAGAATTCCCGATCGGGGTTAATTCGTGTGACTGCCGGGCAAAAAAAGGACGGGGCTCACAGGGAGACCCGTCCTTAAATAAAATGGTCTTTAAACCATGAACGCGAGCCTTGAGCGGCCCGCGGTGTGACCAAGAAGCTTACGCCTTGGCGGCGTTCGCTTTGGCGACCAGGGCGTCCTGGGCGTTCTTGATCAGACCGCTGAAGGCGACGGCATCGGCGATCGCGATCTCAGAGAGCTGGCGACGGTCGAGCTGGATGTTGGCCGCCTTGAGGCCTTCGATGAAGCGGCTGTAGCTGATGCCGGCTTCGCGACAGGCGGCATTGAGACGCACGATCCAAAGACCGCGCATATTGGCCTTCTTCTTCTTGCGGTCGATGTAGGCGTATTGCCAGGCGTGCTGGACCGCTTCCTTGGCGTAGCGGAACAGCTTTGATTTATTACCGAAATAGCCCTTGGCGTATTTCAGTACTTTTTTGCGGCGCTTACGCGACGCTGGGGCGTTTGTTGTACGAGGCATGTTTTATGGTTGGTTTGGGCGCCGGCGGGTCGTCTCGTTAGGATTCACCCGCCTGGCGAAGTTATGATTTTGCTTCAGCTTAGCGGAGACCGGTAGGCAGGCAACGGAGCAGAGGCGCGGCATGGCCGGGAGCCACCAGCTTGTCACGGGAAGCACGACGTTTGGATTTCGTGCTTTTCGCGGCGAGCAAGTGACGGAAACCCGGCGTGCGGCGAATCAGCTTACCCGTACCGGATATCTTGAAGCGCTTGGCAACGGACTTTTTTGTCTTTTGCATGAGTAGAGTGGACGAAAACAGAGGACGGATCGGCGCTTGGCAAGTGTTTTGTCCGATAAAAGAGCCCCCCGCGCAACGAATGGTCGAAACTAGCGGTGCCGGGCGTTTTTACAGGTAAAATTATCCCGCTTCACGGGAATTGAGTAGAGCACACAACCGGCATACCAACGTAATTCTTCCCAACCGAGGGACCTCTTGCGGGGCTGCTGGCTCGACTTAGCTTCAGTCAAAATGACGAATACCGGCTTTTCGTGGCGACCCATCAGTAAACCCAAGGGACATGCGATGAGAGCAACAAAGCACCTCGACACTCCAAGTGAGATAGCGCGCCTCGCAGTTATATTAGTCAATGTGATGGCTCCCCTGCGCTGACTTCCCTCTCCACAGGAGTTTCCCCCTGAGAAAAAGCCGTGAAAATCAGAGCGGGTCAGGAAGCCACGCACATTTTTTTCGAGTCACCGAAAATGATTCGATCCCAATACCGCAAATGGGGTTGACAAGCCCCCACGGTCAATAACGTTCCCACTCCTATTTTTGACGGCTTCCTAGCTCAATGGTAGAGCAGTTGACTCTTAATCAATTGGTTCCCGGTTCGAGTCCGGGGGGAGCCACCAAATTTCCGTTTTTTCCCAGTCATTTTTATTGTTTCAGTGCACAGCGCCACGCCGGCGTAGCTCAACGGTAGAGCACCTGTTTTGTAAACAGGCGGTTGCGGGTTCGAATCCCATCGCCGGCTCCATCCTTCCGCTTCGCCCTCGTCATCCCCCAGCATCATCACAATGGCGGCGCGAAAAAATTGTCCACTGCCCGATTGTGTAATGGTAGCACAAACGACTCTGACTCGTTTTGTCTAGGTTCGACTCCTAGTCGGGCAGCCAATAATTTTCTGTTCAAAAAAACCCTTCAACATTTTCCGGGTTTTTTTTTACATGAATTAAGAATGCGCATTGACAGTACAAAGTGATTTTCAGCACCATTTGCTTCCCCTCAAATTCTTGGTTATTTTGCGCAGCCTACCCCTCTCCTTCCCCTCTTTCTGTTTCGTGCCGACAAATAGTAAATGTTGAGCACGCAAGCTGCTGTTGTTTTTGCCCCTCCGCCTTATTTCCATAGCCCAAAAATCTCACGACTAACTTAATCCTCAATTAAAGCACTATGATCACTGCACATATGCACCTGGCGATTCTCCTCACTAACACGGACGGCAGCGAAATGACAGCCATGGAGCTGTTCAAGCACGGCCGCGGCATCATGTGGCCAATTTTGCTCCTCTCCTTCATCATGATCACGGTCGCTGTAGAGCGCATGATTTTCCTGATCCGCGAAAACAGCCGCCGCCAGCCGTCCGTAGTTAATAAGATGCTCGAGAAAGTTGAGGCCAACGACATCGACGGTGCCTTGGAACTCGGCAAGAAGAGCAACGATTACGTCGCCCGCATCCTGGTCTATGCAATCAGCCACAAGGAGCACTCCCTCGGCAATGCTTTCACCCGCGCCGCCAATCAGGAAATGCAACGCTTCAGCCAGGGTCTCCCGGCGCTTGATACCTGCATCACCGCTGCCCCTCTTCTCGGTCTCCTCGGTACGGTGACCGGCATGATGGGAACCTTCGCCGCCTTGAACGGTGGCGGCGACATCGGTGCTGCGACCGGTGCCATCACCGGCGGCGTGGCCGAAGCGCTTATCGCCACGATGTGCGGCCTAGGTATCGCCATCACCGGCCTCCTGCCCTACAACATTCTAAACGCCCGCGTCGAAGAAGCCCGCCACGAAGTTGAGGACGCATCCAACTCGCTTGAGATCATCATCAACAAGTCAGTGAACACGCCTTCGCACTTCCGCTCAGTGAGCTCGCCCGCGCAATCCACGACCACGCCCGCGCAATAATCGCGCAGACGTCCTTTCGCGATTTTAACCTCCAACTACTCACGCTCATGCACGGTGGCGGCGGATCAGGCCCGGGTGGCACGAAGCGAGCACGCATTGAGATCATCCCTCTCATTGACGTGATCTTCTTTTTGCTCGCAACCTTCGTGTTGTTTACCCTCTCCCTCAACAAATCGAACGGCGTCAGCGTCCACTTGCCCGTTTCCGACACCGGTGGTCCCCGCGATCCCGCAGGCACCGTGACGATCAGCGTGACCGATGAAGGCACCATCGCTTGGAATAAAGACCTCGTGACGCTCGACGATTTTTTAATCCGGCTCCAGCAATACCGGCGGGACGAACCCGATGGGCGCATCTTGATCAACGGCGACGAACGGGCCTTCTTTGCCCAGGCAGTCTACATTTTTGACCAAGCGCGCCTCGCCGGCTTCAAACAAGTCTTCATCGAGACCCGTAGCAAATAAGCCAAGCTCGCCCTAATAAACCGGTATCCCGCGCGTATAACTAAGACAACAGCCACACCATGGAAGGCATCAAAATCAAAGTTCCGGTCCGTAAAAAGGCGCGCATTGAGATTATTCCCCTCATTGACGTTATTTTCTTTCTCCTCGCTACCTTCGTTCTCTTTACGCTTTCGCTTAATCGGATTCAATCCGTGCCGGTAGACCTCCCCGTTTCTTCGCCACCGAGACCCGACCAACCGCCACCCGAAAATGTTACCATCCAAGTTTCAGGTGAAGGCGTTATATTCTGGAATCGTGAGCAAATCGACATGGCAGAGGTCCCCTCTCGTATCGCATTCTACAAGACGCAAACCGAAGATCCCCGTATTCTGATTGCCGGGGACGAAAGAGCTCGGCTCGGGCAAACTGTTGCCGTGCTCGACGAAATTCGCAAAGCGGGCATCAAGCAATTCTCCGTTGAAACTCACTCCCGTCCGACGGGCCGGTAAGCTGATATCGCCATGAACAAAGATCTCATCATTGGCCTTGTGGCATCTATTGCCCTTCACTTTTTGATTCTCAATCCGTTTACGGGCAAGCATGCTGCTCCAAAACGCACTGCCCCGCCTAAGGAAGAAATCGTTCAGTTTGAAATGCCTCCTCCGGAGGAAGAAAAGGAAGAGGTCATTAAGGACTTGGATGATGCTCCCATCGAAACTCAGCTCGCACCGCCGAGCTTGGTCGATCTCCCCAGTGTAGTGCCAATCACGGCGTTCACCACGCCACTGACTCCGCCGCCCCCTCCCGGTCTCACACCATCCAAGAACGCCCTCACTATTCCAGTTCTCAAACCCGGCGCCAATTTCGGCAAAGGCATGACGCTGTTTAATATTAACGACCTCGACCAAAAGCCTATCTTACGTGTGCCGGTCCAACCGACCTATCCCTATGAAATGAGTCGAGCGGGCATCAGTGGCAGCGTGACGGTGGAGTTCATCATCAGCTCAAACGGCGATGTCACTCAAGTCCAAGTCATCAAATCCACTCATCGCGAATTCGAAGGTCCGGCCCAGCAAGCAGTCATGAAATGGAAGTTCAAACCCGGGCGCAAGGGCGGACGCCCCGTTAACGTCCGCGTCTCCCAGACCGTCGAATTCAATCTCGACGAAAACAAATAATTCCCGACTGGCCCGCCATGTTTAATTTTCCCTTCAAGACCACCCGTTCCTTTTGGGCTCTCTGTAGCGCTTTGCTGCTGACGGTCGCCCTTCCGGCTGAGAGTACACGGGATTACTCTGTCTCTGACTCCACCACCGAGGTATTGACCAAATACCGGGTGCCGCTCGACGCCAAAAATTACGACGCTGCTTTGGCCATCATTGATGCGCAAATCCCCAAGGTGGAAGCCGGCAGCTACGATCTCGCGCTTCTGTATCAGATCAAAGCCCAGATTTATTTGCAGCAGGGAGATTTCCCCAAATCGATCGAACCGCTGGAACGCACGATTGCCCTTTCGGATGCAAAGACTCCTCCTTTCCACGAGGAGAAGGTTGTCCGCGAGTTCATCTACCTGCTGGCTCAGTTGTACTACACGGAAGCGACTCAGACAAAAAATCCCACCGTCGCGGTAAGCTACTTCGATAAAGCAGACAAAGCCATGGCCCGGTGGGTCAAAATCACCCCAAAGCCCACCTCGGACGCCTTGGCCATTTATTCCCAAATTCTATTCAGCTGGGCCCAGCTCGACCCCGACCATCCCGACCTCGAACTGATCAAGCGCTCCATGGTCCAGATCGATGCGGCCCTGCATCTGGCCATCCATCCGCAGGACAAGTTATTTTTGCTCAAATTGATTTGTCTCCAGCAACTCGGAAAGAATGCGGAGGCCGCCGAAGTTCTGGAGGAGATCGTCAAACAAAAACAGGATTCATCCGCTTACTGGCAGCAACTGGCCGCTTTCTACCTGAGTACCGAGCAACAGACCCGCGCTATTATCACGTATGAGCGCGCCCAGTCCCACGGGTTCATGAACACTCCGAAGGAAAATATTATTTTAATCAGCATCTACTTCAATCTGGGCCAGTTTGAAAAAGCGGCGGAACTCCTTGAGGTCGACTTGAGAAATGGCCACGTCGATAACATCCTCGCGAATTGGGAACTGCTCGCGTTCTGCTATCAGCAGTTGGACCGCCCGCTCAAGGGGATTGAAGCCCTCAAGGATGCCACCAAAGCATTCCCAAAATCAGGCCAGATGGAGTACATGATCGCCCAGGCCTATCGTGGATTGGAGCAGCGTGAAGCCGCTCTCCGTCACGCCCAATTCGCGGTCGCCAAAGGAAATCTCACCAAGCCTCACTCCACCTACATGTTTCTCGCTTATATCGCCTACGAGTTGAAGAAATATGACGTGGCTTTGAACGCAGCCCATAAAGCTGCCGAGCTTCCCGAAGGCGCCAAGGACAAACAAACTCGCGACATGATCAAAGCGATCGAAGAAACCATCAAAGA
>JANYDX010000539.1 GCA_025363395.1 Verrucomicrobiota bacterium | reverse complement strand
TCGCTGCCTTCGAGATAGAGATCCGCCGGCCAATGGGTGCCACCCTGGCCGCGCTTGAGCACGGCGGCATGCGATGAACCCGAATCGATCCAGACATCGAGGGTGTCGCGGCCACAGGTCAGTGTTTCGGGTGAAGGCCAGTCAGAGGGGAGCTTGATGCCTTCGAGGATCTGCACGGGCGAGGCATCGTACCAGAAATTCGTGCCGCGGGTGGCGATCTTGTCGGCTACGGCACGGGCAACGCCGGCATCGAGAAACGCCATTTTCTTCGCATCGTAGAAGGCCGGAATGGGTACGCCCCATGAACGCTGGCGGCTGATGCACCAGTCGGGGCGCGATTCGACGGCACCACGGATGCGGGCTTCGCCCCAGGCCGGAATCCAGCCCTGCTGGCTCGCGATTTTGATGATTTCAGCCAGCGCAGTCTGACGCATACCGGACTTGTCGAGTGAAACGAACCACTGATCAACGGCGCGGAAAATGATGGGAGTTTTCGAACGCCAGCAATGCGGGTAGCTATGCGGATATTTTGCCTTCGCGAGAAGTGCGCCGACGGCGGCGAGTTTTTTCAGGACCCCTAGATTCGCCGGAGCGGGACGTTTGGCGGCGAGATCTTCAACGGTCTCAAGCGTGGTCAGGCCGACGAGATCGGCGGGAACCCGCCCATCATCGAGGTATTTACCGTCGTCGCCGACCGGGCAGTAGATCTCCAGTTTGTATTTCAGGCCGGTGAGATAATCGTCTGCGCCGTGGCCCGGCGCGGTGTGGACGGCGCCGGTGCCGCTGTCGGTCGTGACATAGTCGGCGAGCACCACGGGAGAGGCGCGGTCGATGAAGGGGTGACGGGCCTGGAGATGTTCGAGCTTGGCGCCGGGCAAGGTCAGCACTGTCGTCGGCTGTGGCTCGATCTTGGTGGCAGAAGCGACCGCACCGAGCAGTGCTTGGGCAACGATGATTCGCTCCGCGCCGAGATCGGCCACGACGTAATCCACCTCGGGATGCAGCGCGATCGCGAGATTCGCGGGAATCGTCCACGGGGTGGTCGTCCAGATGACGAGGTAGAGCGGTTTGTCGGTCGGCAGGCCGAATTTTTCCGCCTCGGCCGCCGGCACCAGAAACTTCACCCAAATGGCGATGGAGGTGTGGTCCTTGTATTCGATTTCCGCCTCGGCGAGTGCGGTTTCAAAGGGAATGGACCAGTAGACGGGCTTCTTGCTCCGGTAAACGAGACCCCTTTCCACAAACGCAGCGAAGGTGCGGAGGATGTCGGCTTCGAAGACGGGGGCTTTGGTCTTATATTCGTTTTTCCAATCTGCCAGCACGCCGATGCGTTTGAACTGGGCGGTCTGTTTCGTGATCCAGCTTTCGGAAAACTCGTCGCACTTCGCGCGCATCTCGGCCAAAGTCAGGGTGAGATTCTGCTGCCGGATTTCAGCCGATACTTTTTGTTCGATCGGCAGACCATGGCAGTCCCAGCCGGGCACGTACGGCGTGCGAAACCCACGCATGGACTTGTAGCGATTGATGATGTCCTTGAGCGTCTTGTTCAGCGCGGTGCCGATATGGACATCGCCGTTGGTGAACGGGGGACCGTCATGCAGTACGAAGGCGGGGGCGTCAGCGTGTTTGCGCTGGATGGCGTGGTAGAGATCGGTCTGCTCCCAGTGAGCGACCCGGGCCGGCTCGCGTTGCACCAGATTTGCCCGCATGGGGAAATCGGTCTTGGGAAGCAACAGGGTGTCTTTGAGTTCTTGCGCCATTGGGAATAAGGGCGCGGGAGGCTACCCAACCAGGGGGGGTAGTCAAGTGGCGAGAAAATCGCCGGGCGCGCCTCACTTTTGGCGCATGAATTCGCCTGCTTTGCGGGCCAGTTCTGCGCCGGATTTTATGCAATCGGGGAGCGAAATCCCGTCCCGGGCGTTGCCGCCGATGAAAAGTCCCCGGTGGTCGGTTTCGCACCGGGCCAGAGGCTCCAGGAAGCGTTCGTGGCCGACATTGTATTGCGGAATGGCTTTTGGCCAAAAGGTGTGGCGGACGAAAACGGGTTCGCCGCTGACCCCCAAGAGCTCCCTCAGATCGGGCAGCACCCGCGCGAGCAGGGATTCCGTAGTCAGCCGGCCGGTTTCAGGCTGGCGGGTGCCGCCGGCAAAAACTGTTAGCGCCACATGACCGGAGGGGGCGCGTCCCGGGAACAAGGTTGAGGAGAAAAGTACGCCCAGGAGCTGGCGCTTTTCGCGGGCAGGGACGAGTGCGCCAAAGCCGTCGAGGGGATGCGCGATCTGGTTGCGTTTGAAACCCAGGAAAAGAGAGCTGACCGGCGGGTG
>JANYDX010000524.1 GCA_025363395.1 Verrucomicrobiota bacterium | reverse complement strand
GAATCCGGATTTTTTTTCTGCGGCATCAGGCTGGAACCCGTGCAGAAGGCGTCCGGCAATTCGACGAATTTGAATTCCTGGCTGGCCCACAAAATCATGTCCTCCGCGATGCGGGAGAAATGCACACCGGTGAGCGCGCAGGCCGAGGCAAACTCGACGAAGAGATCGCGGTCGCTGACAGCATCCATGCTGTTCTGCGTCACCTGCGGCCGGCCCCGGGCGTCGACAAAGCCGAGGGTCTTGGCCGTGAACTCGCGGTTGATCGGCAGGGTCGTGCCCGCGATGGCGCCGGAGCCCAGCGGACACCAGTTGGCGTGATCGGCCACGACCGCGAAACGCTCGGCGTCACGCTGCAGCATTTCGAGATAGGCAAATAGATGGTGAGCTAGGAACACCGGCTGCGCCCGCTGGAGGTGCGTGTAGCCGGGAATGAGTACGTCACGATTTTTGTCCGCGACGGAGAAGATCGCGCGCTGGGCGGCGTCAATTTTCTGGATGAGATCGGTGCATGCGGCCTTGAAGTAGAGGCGCATGTCCGTTGCGACCTGGTCATTGCGACTGCGGGCGGTGTGCAGTTTCGCGGCGGCGGGCACGAGTTTCGTGAGCGCCTGCTCGATGTTCATGTGCACGTCTTCGAGCTGCGTCTCCCACTTGAACTTGCCTGCGACGATCTCGGCCAGGATGGCGTCGAGCCCGGCGTGAATGGCGTCGCGTTCCGCGCCGGTGATCAAGCCGACATGCGCGAGCATCGCGGAGTGGGCCTTGCTGCCCTGTATATCGAAAGGCGCGAGCCGGCGGTCGAAGGAAACCGATTCACTGAAACGCAGCATGAGCTCCGCGGTTCCCGCTGAAAAACGTCCACCCCAGGTTGCTTGCGCTTTCTTTGCCATAACGGCCAAGCAACGGCCCAGCGCCAGTCTTGGCAACGAGGAAATAGGAGCGGACACGGAGCCCCATGGGGTCCGTGGATATTCGACCCTTCACGCCAGATGTTTTAACCGGACAGAGCCGCAGTGACCCCGCGGCGGTGGGTCTACGAACCGCGGCGGAGTTGCCGTGGCTCCAAAAAACAACCGCATAAACGGCGCATATCCCCTCGCACTTACGGTTTGCCCGCGCTCCGGTATCTTACATCGTACCACCATGCGGCTGTCCAAACTTCTCGGCGTCTTCCTGTTTATTGTTTTCGCTTCACTGCGGGCGGAAACCGGAGCTCCCCCACCCGCATCCGCACCCGTCCCGACTCCGTGGGATCACGTCAGGGTGAGCCCGATGAAAACTTCGATCTATGTCGGCAGCGTACGATTGACGACCGGAATATTTGAACGACAAGGGTCGAACCTTTCCACCACCTACGATGCGCGGGTCGTGCCGTGGTTTTTCTGGGGCGAAACCGGCCGGATCACCATCACCCTCACCGACGCGGATCTGGCACAGCTGGCCAAAGGTCAGACGGCCGAGTTCAGTGGCGAAGGCACCAACCAGAAGAATAAACCGCGCAAAATCTCCGGCCGCGCTCAACCCGCCGATGCTTCCTCGGGAAAAATCAAGGTGCGCGTCATGGCTGACGGCATCGAACTGATCTTCAACGGCACGTATCAGTTTGGGGATAAACAGGGCTGAATTCTCAGTCCGCCCAGTGAAAGGTTACTGGTCGTTCAATCGACGGATGGAGGCTGTGATGAACCGGGCAGTTGAGCGCCGCCTGCTCGAGCACGCCTTGCGGGTCCTTCGATTTTGCAATGGGCAACCAGACTTCCGTCGCGATGCGCACGATGCGGCGCGGCACATCTGCTGACATCTCCTTGGTCACCTCCCAGCGCACGCCAGGGAGATCGAAACCGAGTTTCACGCGGGCGGTGATCGCCATCGTGGTGACCAGACAGGAGGCAAAGGACGCGGTGGTCAGGTCGGTGGGCGAAAACGCGAGACCGCGGCCGTGATTGTCTTTCGGCGCGTCGGTGTCGATCACCGAGCCGGACGGACCGTGTGTCAGCTGGCAGTTGAGTTCGCCTTGATAGATACCGGTGCTTTTGACCATGAGAAGATTTGGCCACAAAGCGTCGCAAAAAGACACGATAAAATCAGCCGACTCGGGTCATCAAAATTTCTTCACGGTTGGAACCGGAGCACCGAAATTGACGCGGTCACGATGAACGCATGCCCCACCAACCCGGCGGATTCGGGACAGTCCGCCCTACCACCAGCAGGCTTTCAGACGCCCTCTCAACTGAATTTTCTGATCCGGGCCGCCACGTCGGCGCGGAGGCGATCGATGTGCGCAACCGTGAATTCCTCAATCGAGAGGGTTTCGTCGTGCACGAGCGACGACAAATCGACGGCCCACGTCAGGGCCGCGGCTTGGTCGGTCGAGTGAGAAGTTTGAAACGTGGCGTTGGCCAGCCGGCGGCCGGCGGTCGCGAGATCGTAGCGTTTGCCACCGGC
>JANYDX010000494.1 GCA_025363395.1 Verrucomicrobiota bacterium | reverse complement strand
GTCATCGTGACTGATGATGAAGGCCGGGAAAACGAGGGCGATCTGCTGATGGCGGCCGAAAAAGCGACGCCGGAGCTCGTCAACATGATGATCCGGCACGCGCGAGGATTGATCTGTGTGCCGATGACCGAGCCGCAGTTGAAGCGGCTTGGCATCAATCCGATGGTGCAGCAAAATCGTGAAGCACTCCGCACGGCCTTCACCGTTTCGGTGGACGCCGCGGAAGGGATCACCACGGGAATCAGCGCTTTCGACCGGGCCCGCACCATCAAACTGCTCTCCGATCCCGTCACGCGGCCCGACGAACTCGTGCAACCGGGGCACATTTTCCCGCTTTGCGCCCGGCCTGGCGGTGTGTTGGAACGGGCGGGGCACACGGAGGCGGCGGTGGATCTCGCCGCCCTCGCCGGTTTGAAGCCCGCTGCCGTCATCTGCGAAATTCTGAGTGACGATGGAACGATGGCGCGTCTGCCGGAATTGGGTGAATTCAAGTTGCGCCATAATATTCCCCTCGTGTCGATCACCTCGCTGATCGAGTACCGGCACCGCCGGGAACAGCTGGTCGAGCTCGTCACGCAGCGGCCGTTTCTGTCGGAATATGGCGAATTCCAGCTGCATATTTTCCGCAGCAAGGTCGATGGCCGGCATCACCTGGCATTTTCCAAGGGCCGGCTGGATGCCTCGCCGACCCTCGTGCGGGTGCAGACGGAAAACCTGTTGAGCGATGTGTTTCACGCGAAGGACATGGATAGCCACCACTCGCTCATGGCTTCGTTGGAGCATGTCGCGAAAGCCGGCCACGGCGTTATCGTTTACATGGAGCAAACCGGGCGGATGCAGAATGCAGTGCAGAACGCGGGCAAGCCCGCGGAGGGCGGCGGGCCGGCCCATTTGCGTGATTATGGCATTGGCGCGCAGATTTTGACCGCCCTGGGTTTAAGCAAGATCCGCCTCATGGCGCACTCGCCGCGAAGAGTTGTGGGCCTCGATGGTTATGGCATCGAAATCGTGGAGCAAATTCACGTGTGAGAATTAGGTTGCGGCCCGGGCCGTTCCTTTCTGCTTTGAACCCTCCATGAGTCTCTCCACTCCCCAAACAATCGCGTTCCACGGTGCCGGATTTTCCTTTGGCATCGTTGCGGCCCGCTACAATCCCGATCTCGTGGAAGGTTTGCTCGGCTCTGTCCTGACGGGGCTGGCGAAAGCGGGGGTGAAAGCCGAGCGGATCACGGTGGTGCGGGTGCCAGGTTCCCATGAAGTGCCGGTGGCGGCGCAGTGGCTGGCCCGGCCCGGAAAACGCGACTGCGTGATCGCGCTGGGCGTCCTGATTGGCGGGGACACCAACCACCACGAGATGGTGGGCCAGAGCGTGTCGCATGCCCTCCAGCAAGTCTCTCTCGCCACCCACACTCCGGTGATCAACGGTGTCATCGTGGCGGATAATCTCAAGCAGGCGCGGGCGCGGTGCGTCGGCTCAATCAATCGCGGGGCGGAGTTCGCCTCCGCGGCACTCGAAATGGCGGCGCTCCATCGCGCTGTCGGAAGAAAATCATGACCGCTCAATTTACCCAACGCCGGGAGTGTCGCGCCGCGGCCTTCCAGTACCTCTACGCCTGGAGCGTCAACCAGCCGGCTAGCCTGAACGAGGACCTGCGCTTGTTCTTTGAGCATATGGAGCATCCGCGCGACCACTATGCTTTCGCCGAGGAGTTGATCCATGGCGCGATCGAGCATGTGGCGGAACTCGACGGCTACATCAAGACCCTGGCTCACAATTGGGAATTCGAGCGCGTGGCCAAGATCGATCTCGCCATCCTGCGGCTCGCCATGTTCGAGATGCTGCATCGGAAGGACATTCCGCCAGTCGTCTCCATCAACGAGGCCATCGATCTGAGCAAACTGTACTCCAGCGTGGATGCGAAGCGCTTCATCAACGGCGTCCTCGACCGCATGAAAGACAAGCTGGGCCGGGACGCCCGCAAATCGACGACGGAATGAAAAACCGCCAAATGCCGCATGACGCCTGCCCGGCGGTCGGGGGTCGCCCCGCCGTAATCCGTGATTATCCGTCATTCGTTCTTTGTCATTGAGGCGAAGCCGCCATGTTTTCCCTTTTTAAGAAATTCAAGGATGGCCTGACGAAAACGGTGGCGGCGATCGCGGCCAAAACGCACGGGCTGTTTGGCGGCCGCAAGATTGACGCGGCCTCGCTCGGCGAATTGGAGGAGGCACTCTACACCGCGGACTTCGGGGTGGAAACCACGGTCGAGATCCTTGAGGAAATCAAAACCGCCTACCGCAGGGACCCTGAACTAAAAGGCCAGCAGGCCGCGACGATCGGTGCCGCGGTGCTGAGGCGGGTGCTCGCGGGCGCCGAAGGAAAGTTGGATGTTCCTGCGGTGGCCTCACCCGACGGTCCGCGAATTGAGGGCGCTTCGCCGGCAGTTCGGAATCCCACTGTCATCTGCATGATCGGCGTCAATGGCTCGGGTAAAACCACCACGACCGCGAAGCTCGCGTACAAATTGAAAAACGACGGCCAGTCGGTGATCGTGGCCGCGTGCGATACCTTTCGGGCGGCGGCCGTGGAGCAATTGCGGAGCTGGACCGACCGGTTGAAGATCGAATTGGTGGCGAGTCACACCGGGGCGGATTCCGCAGCGGTCGCATTTGATGCGTGGCAGGCGGCAAAGGCGCGCGGCCAGGACTGGCTGATTGTCGATACCGCCGGTCGCCTGCACACAAAGAGCAATTTGATGGAGGAGCTGGCGAAGATCCGCCGAGTGCTCCAAAAAAACGATCCAGCCGCGCCGCAGCATCGATGGCTGGTGGTGGATGGCAGCCTTGGGGCGAATTCCATCGAGCAGGCAAAGGTGTTTCACCAAAGCTTTGGCCTCACCGGTCTCGTGGTGACAAAACTGGACGGCACCAGCCGCGGTGGCGCGTTGGTGGGGATTTACCGGCAGTTGAAAATCCCGATTTATTTCATCGGACTGGGCGAACAGCCCGATGATCTGCAGCCGTTCTCAATTGAGAATTATGCGCGCGCGGTTTTTGGTCTGGATACCTGATCGCGCCACGAGAAAACCAGATGACCACGGAAGAAATTTTTATGTGTCATTCTGACCTGAGCGAAGCGTCCAATCGCGCGACTGCGCCCCGACATCGCCATGGATTTTTGACTTTTCTCAGAATGACCGCGTGCGGGATCCTGGGTTTGTTTGGCTTTCTGATGGTGGTGCACGCGGCTGACTCACCGCTGCGGCTGAGTCCGAAGAAAGTGCGGGAGGAGGTGCGTGCGGTCGTGCAGGCGCAACTGGAGGCTCTTCGCGGTGGTGATTTCGCGGAGGCCTACGCGCTGGCGTCCGAGGGCATCAAACAGCAATTTGACGTGCGGCTTTTCGCAGCGCTGATCCGCCGGGGTTATCCGACGCTGCTGCAGTCGAAGGAGGCGGAACTGGGCGTGGTTCGGGATCGGGACGGAGCTTATGCGCAGGTGGCGGTGAGCATGCTCGACCGCCAAAAGCACACCGTGGTTTATCAGTACTGGCTGGTGAAGGAGGAAAGTGGCTGGCGTATCACCGGTGTCGTGCTGGAACAGAGCCCGGCGCGCGGCAATCTCTGAGTCCGCCGGCGCAGCACTGTCCGCGCGGAGCGGCAGTGGCGGGTTTGCCGAAAAGTCTGAAGGGTGCGGCTGAGGTGCGGTGTTATGCCGGGGCAACTGGTGCGGGTGATGGCGAACCAACTTATCTTGATTGGCGGCCAGCCACTCCGCCGCACCCGAAAAAACTTTGCGATGTCGGACCCATGCTTGACGAAATTAACGCACTCGCGTCGGCGTGAATGCACCGCGGCAGGTTTGAGTTCGCATTGCTTTTGCCGCCGGACTCCCGGCCGCCGGAGGAGCTGGATCACGACGGGTTTTCTGCTGGTCGGCGGCGCGATCGCCATTCAGCCGCTGGATGTTCCCGCCGCAGAGAGCGGTGATATTGTGGCCGTTTATTCCAGCATCAGCCCGGCTTATTCCCGAACGGTCCGGCCGGATAAAACCTTCCAACCGGAAACCTATGCGTTTGGCGAGGGAGGACACCTGGGTGGCGGTCAGCAGGACTGGACCATCGACAAGTTGGGCTTTCCTGAAATCGCCCATTTGGTTGCCCCGGCTCTTGCTTCACAGGATTATTTGCCGTGCGACCCGCATAGTCCCCGCACTACGGACTTGTTGATCATGGTGTACTGGGGAACCACCCTCGGCACTGATGGTCCCTCGGCCACCGCCCGGTATCAGGATGCGCAGTCACTCATCCCACCCCCGCCACCCCCGCCGATTTTATCTTCTGGCGGACCCGGGTCTTCAGGAGGCGGCGCCGGTCAACAGGCTGCAGTAGTGGCGGTGACCAACATCGGAATTCTGGAGCAACACGTGATCCTGACCGGAATAGCCAATCGCCAGCGGGACCGGCAAAGTTTCCAAAATGCCGCGCTGCTCGGTTATCTGCCGGAAATGGAACGGGTGGCGGCGTACAAAATGACGGCCCTCGAAAACCGGGGGCAGGATGTGATCGAGGAGGTGGAGGAAGGCCGGTATTTCGTGCTGTTGTTCGCTTACGACTTTCAGCTCCTCCGCGAAGGCAAAGGCAGAAAACTCCTTTGGGAAATCCGCTTTAGCATTCCGGAACGAGGCCATGATTTCAGCCAACAACTGGCGGCGATGGCGCAATCCGCGTCCCGTTATTTTGGGCGGAGCAGCAATGGACTTTCGCGTTCAAACTTGCCGGCGACCACGATTAATTTTGGCGACTTGAAAATCCTGGGCGTCGAACCCGAGGTGAATAAGTGAGGTCCCCGGCCCTCGCGCGCAGCCGATTGTCCTGATTTCCGACCGGCCGCCCTGAGGTGCTTGTTCGTTTCTGCGATATGTGCCAGGAAAGCTGAATGATGCTCCGTCGAATCGGGCTCCTGCTTTCATTTTCGGTTGTCAGCCTATGCCGGGGACAGGATCCGGCGCGGATGGATCAGCTCGTGCAATCCTATGCGGTCAGCGGCCAGTTCATAGGCTCGGTGTTGGTGGCG
>JANYDX010000478.1 GCA_025363395.1 Verrucomicrobiota bacterium | reverse complement strand
ACAAAACCATCAACCCAAGGACGTGGTGTTCTTCCGCAACCTCACCGTAACACCGCTGTAATTCGGCACTCCTTTATGATCAACCTCAACGAAGTGGGCGCGCATCCAAATCAGGATGCCGCCGGCAACTGGACGGTGAAGCTCGGCGTATATCTGCCGGGCATCACCTTCCACAAAGGCTATCGTCTGCGGGTGCGCATCATCCACGAGGATGATCAGTTTATTCGCGGCATCGAACCGAAGAACTTTTGGATGAGCTGGCTGAATGGTTCGGAGCTGGACCTCTGGGAAGCGACCGTGCCACTGGCGGTTGATCCGCAAAGCAATTTCGGTCGGAACGGAAAGTATCTGTACCGGTACCAACTCCAGCGGGCCGACGGGGGCGACGTGACGTTCTGGTTTGCCGATCCATTCGGACGCGACGCCGGAGTCGGCACCCTTTCGGCCTTCACCAAAAACGCCCCGGTGTTCGCCTGGACGGATGCGGCGTTCCGTCCGCCCGAAGCGGATCAGATGGTCGTGTATGAGCTGAACGTGCGCGAGTTCAACCGCGACTTCCAGGGTGTGATCGACCAGCTCGATTACTTGAAGGCGCTGGGGGTGAACGTGATCGAGTTCATGCCCATCACCAACGTGAAGGAAGACGTCGAGTGGGGCTACACCCCGCTCAATTTCTACTCGCCCGACGAGCGGCTCGGTGGTCCGCAGGAACTCAAGCGGGTCGTCGACGCCTGCCATGCGCAAGGCATCGCGGTGATCGTGGACGCAGTTTACGCGCACGCCCACCCGGAATTTTGTTACAACCTCGTCTATGAAACCTCCGGCGAGCCGAATCCCATGATGGGCGTTTTCGAAGGCGAATTTTTCACCCGGCCCGGCACCGATTACAGAAAACAGTTTACGCGCGACTTCTTCGCCCAGCTGAATCGCTACTGGCTGGCTGAATATCACATCGACGGCTTTCGCTATGACTATGTGCCGGGAATGTATGACGGCCCGGCGGGAGTCGGCTACGCGGCGCTGGTCTTCAACACCTATCAGTTTTCCCAAACGCTGCCGAAGTTCGCCGGGCCGGGCGGGCGCAGTCTGATCATCCAATGCGCGGAGCATCTCCCCGATCCCCAGGGCATTCTTTCGCAGACCTATTCCAACTGCGCCTGGCAAAACGGGCTCCTCGACGAGGCGCGCGGCATGGCGCGCGGGGGCTACGTTACCGAGCGTTTCGCCCATCTTCTCGACCCGCAGTTTTCCAACTACCCGACGGAATACCGCAATCCTTCCTCAGGCGACAATTTCCCCGTCGCACCATTTCAATATCTCGAGTCGCACGATCACGGCCGTTTCATCAATCAATTCGAGGAGCTGGCCCTTCGCGATCTGCTGGGACAGGCCTACGGCAATCGGGGGCGTTTTTATAAATTACAGCCCTTCATCATCGCGCTCTACACGGGCAAGGGCATTCCCATGCTTTGGAACGGTCAGGAGTTGGGGGAAAACTGGGGGGTGCCGGACTCGGGCATCGGCAGAAACTTATTCGAGCGCCCGCTGCACTGGGAGTATTTTTACGACGTGCCAGGCAAGGCGCTCGTGCGGCTTCACCGCCTGATGGGTACGCTCCGGCGCAACAGCCGTTCTCTCCGCGGTCTGGGATTTTTCTTTTACTTCTTTGATCAAAATCACCTGCGCCAAGGTGTCATCGCCTATCGCCGCGAAGCATCTGCAGACGGCGCGCTGCCCGCGGAAAGCCTCATCGTTGTCCTCAATTTTTCTGATCAGGATGCCGAGGTGTGGATTCAGTTTCCCCTGCCGGGCAATTGGGCGGAGCAGATTGATGGCTCCCGCCCGGTGGTTACGATCGCCACGAACGATCAGTGGTCATCCGTTATTGTCCCCTCCAACTATGGCGGAGTTTATCGACGCGCTTGAGCGACCGGAATCCGGGCCTGCCTTGTGCAGATTCTGCTTTGATCAACCGCATCACTCAGCTCACTGTCGGATTGGCCCTGGCCTCCCTTTGCAATCTTCATGACTGAACCCGCCCCTGCGCCCCACCCCCACCCCACCTTTGTGGAGGCGTTTCGCTTCTGGCTGAAACTCGGCTTCATCAGTTTTGGCGGCCCGACCGGGCAAATTGCCATCATGCACGCCGAGCTGGTTGAAAAGAAGCGGTGGATCAGCGAGGAACGGTTTCTTCACGCCCTGAATTACTGCATGTTGCTGCCCGGACCCGAGGCGCAGCAACTGGCGATTTATGTCGGCTGGTTGTTGCACCGGACGCGGGGCGGCATCGTCGCAGGCGCGCTCTTCGTGCTTCCCTCGATGTTCATTCTGTGGGGACTGAGCGTGGTGTACGTGACCTGGGGCAATCTCGCGTGGATCTCGGCCATTTTCGACGGCCTCAAACCCGCCGTGCTCGCCATCGTCCTCGCTGCTGTCATTCGCATCGGCCAGCGGGCGCTGAAAAATGAAATCATGTGGTCGCTCGCGGCTTTGGCATTCGCGGCGATATTTTTTCTCGGGGCGCCATTCCCCCTGATCATTGCCGCCACGGCGCTCATCGGCTTCGTGGGCGACAAGATATTACCGGGAAAATTCCAAGTCGTGAAAGGTCACGGTGGAAAAAAGGCGCCGGACAGCGTGATCGGCGAGGAGGCAGTGGCGCACGCGGTTCCATCATTCGGGCGCGCGCTGCGTGTCTGTGCGGTGTGCGGCGTGCTCTGGTGGATGCCAATCCTGCTCACGGGCGTCTTGCTCGGCTGGGATCATGTGCTGTTCAAGCAGGGGTTGTTTTTCAGCAAGGCCGCCCTGGTGACATTTGGCGGTGCCTATGCCGTGCTGCCGTATGTCTCGCAGCAGGCGGTGGAACACTACCACTGGCTGGCACCGGGACAAATGCTCGACGGACTCGCTCTCGCCGAGACAACACCCGGCCCACTCATCATGGTGCTGCAATTCGACGGCTTCGTTGGCGCGTGGAAAACGCCGGTACCGTTTTCGCCCCTCGCCAGCGCGACCCTGGGTGCACTGATGACAACTTGGGCGACTTTCCTGCCCTGCTTCCTCTGGATTTTTCTCGGCGCGCCCTACATCGAACGGCTGCGCGACAACCAGCGCCTGACCGCGGCGCTCTCCGCCATCACCGCCTCCGTGGTCGGTGTCGTGCTCAATCTCGCCGTCTGGTTCGGCCTCCACGTGCTGACCCCAATTGGCTCCCCGGTGAACTGGATCGGCGTGGCCATCGCGCTCGTCGCCTTCCTCGGAATGCAAAAATGGAAATGGGGCGTTATCCCGATCGTCGGTGGCGCCGCGGGGCTCGGGCTGTTGCGCTGGGCTTTGGGTTGGTAACGCCCGTCACCGTCCGCTCGTCGACACCGATACCACCGGGCGCTTGAGCCAGACCGCCATGGGTGCGAGGCCGCGATTATTCCAGGAATAATACGGGATCGCGGTGATCAGACCGCGCTCAGGGCCACCGTCGATGGACAACACGGTCACTCCACCGAGCAGCTCAGGACGAAATTCCGCCGTCACCCTGGCTTGCGCTGCGACACTGAGATTCTCCGGCACAAATTCCCGCTTCACTGCTTCCACGCAATAGACCATCGGTCCGCGTTCAAAGGCAATGCGGTCGCGGGTGGCGGCGATCTGTGCGTTTCCATGCACCGTACGAACCGGCATCGGCAGATTGAGCTCCACCGTGTCCCCGGCGCGCCATTCGCGGGTGATGGTGACGTAACCACGGTCCAGTTCGGCCGGCACGGCCGCACCCGCCACCTTGACACTCCACGCGGTAGGAGAGGGATCATCGTAGCCGTAAAGGTCCGTCGCCAGGGGCCGGCCTTGGGCCCACGAAGGTATGCGCAGGCGCACGGAAAAATGTTTGGGCGTCGCCGGCGTGACTGCGATTTTAATTTTTCCGCTCCAAGGATACTCGGTGGTTTGCGCAATCTTTACTGAAGTTCCAGCCAGCGTGACTTCCCCTTCGCTCTGCGCATAGAAATTTACGTACAGCGCGTCGTCTTTAATCGCATAGAAATAACCCGTCAGCGCCGCCAGCGTGCGCATCTCATTCGGTGGACAACACGCACAGCCAAACCACGGCACACGGCCGGCAAAGCCGCTGTTGTTCTTTTTACTGCCGTCGTACACGCAGGGATTCGTGTAGAAGAAATGATCGCCGGAAAGTGACACGCCGCTGATCACGCCATTGAAGCAGCTGCGCTCGAGCACATCGACATAACGGGCGTCACCGGTCAGCAAAAACATCCGCTGATTCCACATCATCAGCGCAATCGCCGCGCAGGTCTCATTGTAGCCATCCGCCGGCAATTCGTAATCCGCGCCATAAGCCTCGCCGTCGGCCCGGGCACCCACACTGCCGGTCAGGTAAAGTTTTCGCCCCGCCATGTTTTCCCAGATTTTTGAAATCGCCGCGACGTAGTGCGCGTCGCCGGTGAGGGCCGCCACATCGGCCATGCCGGCATAGAGGTAATTGGCGCGCACTGCGTGGCCCACCGCCGTCGTTTGGTCCACCACACGAAGATGCCTCTGGTTGTAATCGGGACCGCCCGGACCTCGCGCTTCCAGGAATATCCGCGCCAGTTTCAGGTAGCGTTCGTCGCCCGTCACACGATACAGCTTGGCCAGACCCATCTCAACCACCTCATGACCCGGCGCGATCTTGAATTCGCCCGAGCCAAAAGTCTGCCAGAGCAGCTCCGCGCTCCGGGTGCATATTTCGAGAAGATTTCGCTTCCCGGTGGCTTGGAAATGCGCGACTCCGGCTTCGTAAAGGTGGCCCAGGTTGTAGAGTTCGTGACTCAACTCCGGATCCTTCAGCCATCGTTTCTGATCCATCCACTCATGGGCGGGCGAATCAGGATGCATCGTCCGAAACGTATAAAGATAGCCATCGGGTTCCTGCGCGGCCGCCACGCGCACAATCATTTCGTCGAGCTGTTTTTCCAGCGCTGGATCAGCGTGGGTGCTGAGCGAGTACGAAGCGCCTTCGATCACTTTATAAACGTCGGAGTCGTCAAACGGAAAAATGGTCACGGGCATATTTTGAAACGTCGGCTCGCCCGCGGCCCGGCGCCTCATCGTTTCGGCGGCGAGATCAAAATTTTTCAGCCGCTTCGAGTCCTCAAGTTGCCGCAGGGCAAACGGCACGGTTACCGTCCGGTTAATTTCCTGCCGCGGTTGCCAAAATCCACCAGTCACGCGAACCGCCGTGAACGGAACCGGTGTGACCGGGTAATCGGAGGCGAAGGCGGTGAGGGTCAGAAAAGCAGCGGAGAAGGAGAACCAGGCAGAAATCAGTTTCATCGTATTGCACTTGGGATAAGGGAAGCAGCTTGGGATCATTCTGATGATCGGGAGAACGCTCCCTCTCCCAAACGGGGGGGAGTGAGCAGCAGGTCAATGCAGAGTGAAAATTATGGTGGGATCAACTGGATAGCGTCCGAAACGTTCACCGGAGAGAGCCAGTCCGCCGGGGAGCGAAGCGGAAGGAAATTCGTGTTCAACCTAGTCTTCTTATTGAAAGAAGACAGAACAGAATTGGCGGAAAGCAAAGCCCGAAACATTGCAGAAATCGTCGGAGCGGCTTTTGCCGCGATGGACGATCGAATCGCGGCACAGAGCCGCTTCTACAGTAAAAATTCCCGGGGCAAACCCCGGGGCATTTGATCAAACCCACCATGCCTTTTTTTCTTTCGTTTTTGCAGGAGCCTGCTTGCCGGCGATTCGGAACGCCCACCCATGCACCAAACCCGGAATCGCCTGCAAGCAGGTTCCTATATTCCGACCAAGCCGGAGCAAGCTGCGGGGTATGATTCCCAATTTGAATCAATCCGAAAACACTCAACAAGCCTCCGGAAGGAGGCTGTTACTTCGCCGCTTGAATCAAGCTGGCGAATCCTGCCAGTTCGTCTGGTGCGATGTCAGACACTGCCGTGTAATTCAGACCACCCGCCCGCCAACCCATCACTGAATAACCATCGTGCACCGCAGCCCCGTTCGCCGGCTCCGGCGGACCGCTCCACACATTCAGGTCGATGCTGTGTTTCCGGCGGCCATAAATCAGAGTCGCGATGGTGCGTCCACCGGCCCGCTCCAGACGTCCGCCTTCCAGCGGAAAGCCCTCCGCTGCGAGATCGGGCACGAAGGGCGCAAAATCCACCCGGCCGGCGAACCAGGGTTTCACCGTGTGGCGGTCCGAAGACTCGACGTCGATGACGTGGCCCGCCAGCCGTGCGCGCACGTGCGCGGAGGTGAGTTCGTCCACCAGAATTTCCTTTCGCGCAGCCTGTGCGCCCCACCAATTGCCCGCCAGTGCCGCGAGGGCCAGGCCGGCCGCCATGGGCATCGCCATTCGTCTCCAGATTGCGAATTGACCGCCACGCGATCCATTTTCCGTGACCGGCAACGCGGCCCGGATTTGCGCCGCCAGTCCTGTCGGGGCGCCATGCCTGGTCAGCTTCTCCTGCAAAAGACGCCGCTGCTCCGTAAACACCAAAGCGAACTCCGCGCAGGCGGGGCAGTTTTCCAAATGCGCAGCAACCGCGGCATCGTTAACTACGTCGAGTTCCTCGTCGAGATGAGGCTCAATCAGACGGCGGATTTCAGGGCAGTTCATGGGAGTCCTCCTGGGCCAGTCGTTGTTTAAGTTCGCGTTGCAACCGCAGTCTGGCGCGGGCGAGACGCGACATCACGGTACCGAGTGGAATGCCCACCACGGCGGCAATTTCCTTGTAAGCCAGTCCCTCGAGTTCGTGGAGCACGATGACCTCGCGCATTTCCTCCGGCAATGCAGCGAGTGCTGCATCGAGCTGCTCGCGGTCCAATTCGCGGCGCAACCTTGCGGCGGTCTCCAGCGAGTCGTCAACCGGCACGTGCTGTTGTTCGTCAAATTCCTCCGGCTGGGTCTCACGACGCACCCGGCGCAGATGGGAGTAGCAAACATTCCGCACAATCGTCAGCAGCCAGGCCCGGCCGTTCTCCCCGTGAAAACTGGCATAGGCCCGGAAGGCCTTGAGGTATGCCTCCTGCACTGAATCGCGTGCATCCTGCTCATTGCGCAGCAACCAACGCGCGAGGTTGTAGGCCGCGTCCAGGTGCGGGAGCATGCTTTGTTCGAAGGGGGGCGTCACGGCAGCAGTGCAGAAGGGATTAAAGGATAATACGCCGCCGACTCGATTTTATTCCCTGTGGTTTATTTTTCCACCGCCCAAGGAATTTTTCCCGCCCGTGGGCGTAGTCTCCCATACAAAACCATGAATGACTATATTACCCATGATCAGCACCACGACGGCATTGACCGGCGCGGCTTTCTCAAATGCATGGCCTGGGCCGGCACCGGCGTGCTCTGGACCGTGAGTGGCGGCGTGCTCAGCTCCCGGGTCCTCGGTCAGACTTCCGGCGGCTCCGCACCGGCTCGGCCGACCGGCGAACTCCATTTTGTGCAAATCAGCGACAGCCACATCGGGTTTAAGAAGCCCGCCAATCCGGACGTCGCGGAAACATTCCGCGAGACGGTGGCGCGCATCAACCGCCTGCCGCGGGCGCCTGAATTCATCCTTCACACCGGCGACCTTACGCATCTCGCGGAAGCCGGGGAATTCGACACTCTCGAGCAATTGCTCCGTGACTGCCGCACGAAGCAGGTATTCTACGTCCCTGGCGAACACGACATCCTCAACGACAACGGCGCGCAATACCGCGAGCGCTTCGGGCGTGGCTCGCTCGGCGCGGGGTGGCACAGCTTTGACCACAAGGGCGTTCACTTTATCGGCCTGGTCAACGTCGCCACCATCGCGGAAGGCGGGCTCGGCGTCCTCGGACCCGAACAGCTGGATTGGCTCGCGAAGGACGTGGGCGGGCTTTCGAGCGAAACTCCGATCGTGGCCTACGCTCACATTCCGCTCTGGTCGGTATATCCCAAATGGGGTTGGGGGACCAACGATGCGGAACAGGCGCTTGCCCTGCTCAAACGCTTTGGGTCGGTCACCGTGCTCAACGGCCACATTCATCAGGCCCTGCAAAAAGTGGAAGGCAACGTGACTTTTCACACCGCATGCTCCACCGCTTTTCCACAGCCCGCGCCCGGCACGGCGCCGAAGCCCGGCCCGATGCTCGTCGACGCACCGCGCCTGCGTTCGACGCTCGGTCTCACGCAGATCAGCTATGTGGAAGCGGCTTCTCCGCTGGCCATCATCGATTCCACCCTCGCCGATCCAGCCTGAACGACGCCGCTCCCTTTTTCGATCATCCGTGCGTCCGCTCCGACTGTTTTATATCGGCATCGCTGCGGCGATGCTCGTCACCGGCGTTTCTGCTGCTCCCCGGAAGGAGCCGACGCACTCTCTCAATTGTAGTGTTGCCAGACAATCGCAGAGACCCAGTTTAACTCTTCCCACCGCCTCTGCACCTGCTTCTCGAGAAGCCATCGGCGAAAAACTATTCCTCCACAGTTGCGCTCATTGTCATGGGGCCGACGCACGCGGCGATGAAGGGCCCGACCTGCATGGGTTGGAAATCAGCGACCTTCGGATCGCCTCCGTCATCCGTCACGGCATCAAAGGCGAAATGCCTGCTTTCTCAAAAAAAATCCCGCCCCCCGCGATCGAGGCCCTGATTTCCTACTTGCGAACACTGGATTAACCGGGCCTGGCGCATCACCCGCCGGGCTCTTCGCGCGTCCCAAGCAGGCCGCGCCCAGCCGAGCTAACCCATACCCGCACCCAAGCGCGACCGGTTGGTCGCGATTCGCTTTAACAGCTCTGCGCTGCGTTGTTGCGCCGCCCTCAACGCCTGCTCATCGAGACGGCGTTCGAGAATTTCACGATTCTTGAGCGCGAGCTCCTCGCCGGAAGTCGAGCTGATCTTGAACCACGCCAGCGCTTCTACTTCGTCCTTCGGCACTCCCTCGCCATAAGCGTACATCATGCCAAGATTGATTTGAGCGTCGGTGCTGCCCTGCTCGGCGGCCTTGCGAAACCAGTTAACCGCCTCCGCCGGATCTTTGCTGGCGCCCACACCTGAGGCATACATCAGCCCGAGTTCATTTTGCGCCGCCACACAACCCTGCCGGGCGGATTTGCACCACCATTTGACGGCTTCCGACAAATCCTTGGCCACGCCTTGGCCGCTCGCATACATCAGACCCAGATTGTGCTGGGCATCGGGATTTCCCTGCCCGGCGGCCTTACGATACCAGCTCACCGCTTCAGCTGGATCAGCGGCCACGGCATCGCCGGTCTCATACCTGCAGCCGAGATCAAATTGGGCGTCGGCGTCGCCGGCGTCCGCTTTAGTCCGCATCTCTGCAACGCCCTGTACAACCACCCCAACCGCAGTTGCTGCCTCCTCGTCGGCTATCGCCCAAGTCCCGCATAATGCGACGAGAACCATCCGGAATCCGGTTTTAAAAATGGATCGAGCAAAAGTTCGTTTTCCCATGGTTTTAAAAAAAGCGATTAACGATATAATATTATCGGTCGATTCGGCCTCTGGCACAGCCCTCTTTGCGATCTGAGCAATTTTTAAGCCTTTGTATCGACTTATTTCAAAATCATCCGGTTGGCTGGTCCTTGAATCCAATACCGGCGGCTCCCGCGCCCGGCTCCCCGCCTAATCCGCGAAGCCGCGCCGGAAATTCTCCATGTGCGGAAGCGCGCGCAGAATACGTGTCATCTTTCAGCAAACTTTTCCCTGGAATCCGGGTCGACAATTGAACGATGAATGACGAGCCGGTAGGAAAATCATGGATTGCAGGAATCGAAGGGGACACCCCGCCCAGGCACCTGATTCATGGCCATCTCCTGCAGGAGAACGCGGACCGGCTTCGCGAAATGACAACCGGGGGAGTGAGCGAGGTTCAGGTCATTTGCGCGACTGACCACGAGTGCCCCGCCTGTGCCGCCTTGGATGGAAAAATCTTTCCGGTGGACGACGCTCCCGTCCTGCCTCCGGAAAAATGCAGCTGTATCCCGCACTGCACCTGCATTCTGACCGGAATCGTCAGCCGGTAAAATTCCGGTGAATTTCCGTCCATCGCTCCATCCCTACGAAAACCCCGCGACAGCCGCGACTCACCGCTCACTCAATTGGGCGGCTAAAAGGTAGGGCGCTTAATCCTAGAGCGCCGGGATGATAAACGCGTGCTTCACAAACCCGGCGGACTAATTCTGCCGGCCAGCAGAACGCCCTACCATCCGTAAGTTGCAGGTGACACGATTTGATCAGAATTGCTTCAACATCCGTGCTGATCCGTGGAAACGGGATAAATCGATCTCCCGTGCTGCGCGATTCGCATGATTCCCGGGTTGCGACCCCGGTCTGCCTGGAGACTTGAATATCTTCTAAGGAATCCGCACCGACCGTGTCTTAAGGGGAGAAACGCATGACAAACCTGCCCCGCAACCATGGATGCCTCCGCCCAACCGCGCCCCTCCGTTCGGTCCTTGCCTGAAGGCCGGGTTGAGCCCTGCGTCATAACCGCCTTCCCGATGAGTGCCCCGCCCACGACCCTCACCCGGCTGTTCGAAACAGAAGAGGGACCGTTGCTGCACTTCGCGCTGGGCTTGGTCGGCCGAAGATCGGTGGCCGAGGAACTGGTGCAGGAGGCATTTTTACGGCTGCATCCTCTCTGGGGCGACGTGGAAAATCCGCGCGCCTGGCTTTACCGGAGCCTGCGCAACCTCGCCCTCAACCACCTGCGCGATCACCGGAGGGAAACCGTGCTCGAAGACGATGCCGCCCCCGCCCATGAGGCGGAATTGCCAGTGGAGGAAATGGGTCGAAGGGAAGCCGTCGGACTCGTGCGCATGCTGCTGGCGGAATTGTCCGAGGAGGAACGCGACCTGATCCGGCTGAAGTATCAGGAAAATTTAAAATACCAGGAAATCGGCCGGCGCACCGGCCTCAACGCCGGCCACGTCGGCTACAAACTGCATCACCTGCTCAAAGGCCTGGCGGATTCGCTGCGGCACGCAGGCATCGAGGGCAGCCGCGGATAGGAGAAACACCATGAAACACGACGACAATTTATCCGATCAGATCGATCCCGAACTCGAAGCCCGCATCGTGGCGTGGGTGCTGGGCGAAGCCTCACCCTTCGAAGCCGCTCAGCTCGAACGCCTGGTGAAGGAAAATCCCGCACTCGCGATTTTCCAACGCCGCATCGAAGCCGCCCACGGACTCATCGGCGAAGCCGCCCAACCCGTGCGCGAGCCCCTGCTCCTCTCACCCGAACGCCGGGCCAAACTGCTGGCAGTGATCGGAGCGCCCGACCCAACCGAATCCCCCGCGCCGAAAGAGCCATCCGTCATGGCGATGCCGTCGACGGGCTCGAAGAAAAGATCATGGATTCACCAGCCGTGGCTGTGGTCTGTGGCTTCATGCCTCATGATCGGATTTTTCCTGAGTATAGGAATGCACGACAAATCCTTTGCGTACAAGCAACGTCGCGATTCATCAGTCCGTTTTGAATTACCGGTGTCATCGCGTGAAGAGGCTCGCCCCATGGAAATAGAAGCGCGCGCGGTCTCTGATACGAAAATGCGACGGCAAATCGCCGAAGAATACAAAGCTTCGTCCGAGCAACGCTCCGCATCCGTTGCGGGCGCAGGAAAACGTTCGTACTATGAGAGCTCCAGCGTCGGATTGAGCCGCCAAACTCCCGCCGCACCACCTTCATCGAATGTCGGGGACGAAAAGGAGCTTTCCTTCAATGATCGCGTGGATGGGAATATTTCGCAGAACTATGAAGGAACGAGCAGGGCAATAAACCCGGTATCCAGAGACAAGGCGGATTCACCCAAAGGCGGCTTTGCCTTCAATGAGAGTCAGTCGATCGGAGCCGCGGCCGCCGCTGGGAAATCGGAGCAGGATCAAACAATTGTTCTGTCACCGTTCACGATCTCCGCCAGCGAAGCCCAAGGCTACATCGCGCAAAATACCCTCGCCCGAACCCGGGTTAACACGGAACTCAAAGACATCTCCTCCCCGATCAGCGTGGTGACCCAGCAATTCTTGCAAGACACCGGCGCGACAAATTCTACCGACCAGCTCGTTTACGATAAGAAAACCGGATTGGCCGACAAGATCGCACAGGTCCAGGCCGACCTTCCCGTCGTCCGGCCCGCGGCACGGCTCGCCGCCATCGACGAATCGCTGCGCGCTGAAATCGCCGCCGCGACGCAACCATTCTCCACGTTTTCCCTTCACGTGAGCGACGTCTCCTTCCGGCTCGCGAAGGCCGCGCTCGACCGCGGCGAGCGGCCCGATCCGGCTTCCATCCGTCCCGAGGAATTCTACAACGCCTTCGACTACGGCGATCCCTCCCCGGCCGCGGGCGAACCCGTGGTTTGTCGCATCGAACAGGCCGCCCACCCGTTTCTCCAACAGCGCAATCTCGTCCGCATCGCGATGAAAGTGCCCGCCACCGGCCGCGACGCCGGCCAGCCGCTCCGGCTCACGGTGCTGCTCGATACCTCGGGCTCGATGGAGCGGGAGGACCGCACCGCCTCCGTGCACCGTGCCATGGAAGTGCTCATTTCCCTTCTCGGCGCCAATGACCGCATCACTCTGATCGGCTTCGCGCGCCAGCCTCACCTGCTGGCAGACCGCGTTCCCGGCGACGAGGCCGCAAAACTTCTCGACATCATCGGTCGCACGCCGGCCGAAGGTGGCACCAATCTCGAAGAGGCACTCAAGCTCGCGGGAGAACACGCCCGCGCCCAGTTTACTCCCGAAGCGCAAAACCGCATTGTCGTCCTCAGCGACGGCGCCGCAAATCTCGGCAACGACGATCCCGCGCAACTTTCCGCCCAAGTTGAAAAGCTGCGCCAGCAAGGCATCGCATTCGACGCCTGCGGGGTCGGCGCCGACGGACTCGATGATTCCATTCTTGAGGCCCTCACCCGGAAGGGCGACGGTCGCTACTACGTCATCAACTCACCGGGTGAAGCCGATGCGGGTTTCGCCCACCAGCTCGCCGGCGCGTTCCGTCCCGCCGCGCAAAACGTCAAGGTGCAGGTGCGCTTCAATCCAGCCCGGGTCCGCTCCTACCGGCTGATCGGTTTCGAACAACACCGCCTGCGTCAGGAGGATTTTCGCAACGACAAGGTCGATGCCGCCGAACTGGCCGCCGAGGAAGCCGCCGTCGCGCTGTACCAGGTGGAAGTGCTGCCCGAGGGCGAAGGCGAACTCGGCGACGTCTTCGTCCGCTTCCGCAACACGGCCGCCACCGAAATGGTGGAGCGTTCCTGGACCCTCGCCTACGCCCCGCAAGCCCCGGCCTTTGATCGTGCCACCCCTTCGATGCAACTCGCTGGAACCTCCGCCCTGCTCGCCGAAAAACTTCGCGGCGGCGAACTCGCGGCGCAGATCCGCCCCGGCGAACTTGCCCCGGTCGTCAACGCCCTGCGCGCCCACTACGCCAATGAGCCCCGCGTCCAGGAACTCGTCAGAATGTTCGGACAAATCCGCCGCGTAACCGGCGAGTGAGCATGCAAGCGCGTCATCTCTCCGCGGCAGGAGCCTGCTCAGGCGAAGGTCGACTCGTTCCAGCCGCGGGTGCCCAGATCGCTTGCAAGCAAGCTCCTCCATTTCGATCAAAGCGTCGCGTCTCATTTTACTCAACCCGAAGGAACCGTTCACATGACTGCAAAAAAAATGTTTGGAAATACCTCATGGCGGACGATCGCCCTCTTGCTTGCGATGCTACCGGGCGCGATGAGCGCACTTCCCACCACCGACAAGGTAACCGCGGACAGCGCGAAATTGTCCGCCGCGCTTACTCCCACGGGCGGACGAATCACGGTTGAAGCCCAAGGCGTCCAGCCGGTCGCGCCACTTTTTTTCACCGCGACGGCGGAACAGACCGTCCACCTCAGCCCGTTGGAAGTGACGGGCGAGATCAAACTGAACCTGCGCATCGTGCAAGGCCGCCCCGAAATATTATCGCTGGGCCTGATCGGCGACGGCGAGGTCGTCAACGTCTCGGGCACAGGTCTGCGCGACTGGTCGGTTCGTCAGGGCACAAGCGAGGCAGCCGGAAAACGTTTTCTCGATCTGCGGCCCACGCTGGTCGAAGGCCAGGAAGGGCCGCGTACTTTCTCCCTGCTTGTGCTCACGCGTTTGAAAGAACCGGCACTGCCGGGCAAAGTCGCCGTGCTGCTCCTCGCCCCGGGCGAGGCGGTGGGTTTTGATTTGCATGCACGCATTCAACCCGACGCATCCATCGATCTGCGCCTGGCGCAGGCATCCGGCGTGACCGCGGTCGGCGAAACGCATGGCCCGGGCGACACGCTCGAATTTGTCGCTCATGGCGAAGCCGGCATCGAAGTCACGCTGGTCCGCCGCGGCGCGGCGCTGGCCGAGGCGGAGTTGACCGGCGTGCAACTCACCGGCCGCGTCAATGAATCAGCCGGCAGCGTGGAGTTCCGCCTGCGCGCATCGGCGCGAGTGGAACGGATCGGAGCCCGCCTGCGCGTGCTGTCGGGCCGGGCAGCCCTGAGCGACCGGGCTTCTGGTGATGGCTGGCACGCGGAACTCGTGAAAACAGACGCAGCTGAAGCCTACGAACTCGTCTTTGAGCGAAAGGGTCTCGTGCCGGTCGAACTCGCCTTCGCCGCGGCAGTGCGCGAACAGGGAGACTGGCGGGGCGTGGAATTTTGGATGCCGGCGGGAACCGTGGTTCCGGTGACGCTGGCCGGACTGGCGGACGGCGTGGAATTCGATCCGACCGCTCCCGTCGTTCTCGCGACCACGACCGCCGGCTGGCAGGGATTTTTGCCGGCCAATGGCGGCGGATTGCTCGCCTGGAAACGCACGCGCGAAAAGAGCGAGGCCACCTTGTTCTTCACCAGCTCGGAACAAACCGAAGTGCGCGTGGGCGCGGGTTTATTACGCCAGTCTTCCCAGATCGCCTTCCGGATTTTGCAGGGAAAATTAAACGCCGTGCGCCTTAAAATCGACGGTCCCGGCGAAATCGTCGGTGTGGAAGGCACGAATGTCCTCGGCTGGAAAGTGCTCCCAGCGGGTGACGCCGGTGCGCGCGTGCTGGAGGTACGACTCAGCCGTCCATTCGAGAGCGAAGGAACGTTAGTTGTGCGCAGCCAGTCCGCGCTTGGCGGATTTCCGGTGCGAGCCGAGCCCGTGCAGTTGACGCCGGAGGGCGGAGTCCGCCATGCGGGCTTTGTGCGCGTCGCCAACAATGGTGCCGTTCGGCTCGAGGTCGCGGAGACCGAGGGCATGATGCAGCTGGCGCCCGCGCAGTTTCCCGGGCCGGCCATCGAGACCGGCGCACGCCAGATTTTCGTTTATCGTTTTCCGTCGGCCGAACACAGCTACCGTGTGCTCGCGAGCCAGATTTTGCCGGAGGTGGGCGTGTCCGAAGTGGTCACCTATGAACTCGCCGACACGGATCGCGTCATTCAGGCGGACCTGGAAATCGACGTGCGCGAAGCGCCATTGCGCGACTGGTCGCTGAGCATTCCCGCCGATTATGCGGTGGTCGCAGTGCAAGGCGCCGAAGTGGCCGATTACGCCGTGGACAGCGCCGCGCGCGACGGCGTGCGCATTCTGAAGATTCTTTTCACTCGTGCCGTTGACGGACGGCAGTTGTTGAAACTGCGGCTGGAGAAAAATCAAGCTGCTGGCGCAGGTGAATGGCGGCTGCCACCGCTCGCATTTCCCGGCGCCAAATCCGTGCGCGGACACATCGGCGTGGTATCGACCCCGGGTTACCGGATCGTTCCCGGGCAGGCCCAGCAGCTCGTGGAAGTACCGTTGAGTTATTTTCCGAAACAGGTGGCGGGCCTGCAGCAAGCGTACCGGCTGCGCGAGGCGAACTGGACGGCTGCGCTCAAGATCGAGGCACTCGGACAGAGCGTGCAGGCGGATGTGTTCCACCTCTATTCGCTCAAGGAAGGCGTGGTCTATGCGAGCGTGCTGATCAATTATTTCGTGGTCGGTGCACCGTCGAGCGAATGGCGCATCGAAGTGCCGGCCGCCGCGGGCAACATCGATGTCACCGGCCAGGGCGTGCGGCGCGACTGGCGGCGCGAAGGCAATGCGGTGATTGTCTCACTGCACCAGCCCGTCCTCGGTGCGGCGACCTTGCTCGTCACCTTTGAAGAACCGATGAGCGCGCGCGGCGGCAGCATCACGCCGGGCGAAGTACGACCACTGGGAGTGCAGGCCGAGCGGGGTTATTTGCAGGTGGTGAGCCCACTGCAGGTGAAAAACCAGATTCGCAAAGCCGAGGGTCTGTTGAAATTGGAACCGCTCGAACTGCCTGCGGAGTTCCGGCTGTTCACGAGTTCGCCGTCGCTCGCCGTTTATCAATACACCGCACGACCCTTCGCTCTCGAACTCGGCGTGGAGTGGTACCAGCCCAGCGAAACCGTCGATCAAGTGGTCGATTTCGCGAAGCTCACCAGCCAGGTCTCGCGCGATGGTCAGGTCGTCACCGAAGCGCGGTTTTTCGTGAAAACCCGCGGCCGCAAAGCGCTGCGGCTGCAGCTGGCGGAGGGCGTGAAACTCTGGGAGTCGCGCGTCGAGGGCGAAGTGGTCAATGCCCGCGCCGACGGCAGCGCGACTTTGGTGCCGCTCACCGCGCGCTTGAATCCCAACGAGCCGGTGGAAGTCACATTGCGGCTCGGCCAGGCGGCGGGCGCGTCGGCCAGCGTGGTTAAATTGTCCGTGCCGAAAATGTCCGCCTCACTGGTGATTGGTGAATGGACCTTGCGCGGCGATCCGGAGCGCTTGCTCGTGCCGCGCGGCGGCACCGCCGAGCTCACACAGCCAAATCTGACCGAACGCGGCTTCGAGTGGATCGCCCTTCGTGCGCGGATGGCGGTGATCGTGTTGTTGCTCCTGCTGGCCCTGGCCGTACTCGCCTACTTTTCCGAGTCGGAGCGGTGGCTGGCCGCGGGCGTTGTCTCTTGCGGGCTCGCGGTGTTTTGCTCGCTGTCGCTCGCGCTCGATGCGGCGGCAAACCGGCGGCCCAATCTCGAGGAAATCAATTATGCCGCGACCGTGGTGCCAGCGGAGGGCGCAGTTTCAATCGAGGTGGGCAACGTCGTCGCCTGGCGGGCCATGATCTCCTGGTGGGGCGCAGCCGCCGTGGTGCTTGCGGCAGGTTGCTTCCTCGCCGCACGCGTGCGCAGCGCCAACCAATCAGATGAAGCGGCGCGGAACTCCGGTTTGCTTTCGCGCCTGCTGCCGGTCGGCGGAGTAATGTTGCTGAGCTTCGGGCTGCTCGCGCAACGCATGGGCGCCGTGTGGTTTTTTCTGACCGTCGCCGCGGCGGCATTTCTGTTGCTCTTCATTCCCGGAGTCCGACGGACCTGGCGGGCGGGGCGTGATCGCAAGGATGCGGTGGATGCCGCACCTGCAGCGGCGTCGGCCCTCTCACTTATGCTCATAGCCTGTGTGTTAGGCGGGGCACTCGGCAATGCGCCACTGGCACGGGCCGAAAGTGTCGTGGCCGATCCGTGGTCGCAAGAGGGCGCCAAGGCGGCGCAAACCATGGTGCAGCGCTGGGAAATTCGCAACGGACGGCTCTTCGCGGAAGTGGACCTCACCGTGCGCGGGGTCATCGGCGACAGTTTTCTGCTCCTGAAATCGCCGGCGGTTCTGACGGAATTTTCGGGCGACGGTCTGCGCGTCGGAAAGATCGAGCGCAATGGCAGCGCCGGATATTACGTGACGCCGGAGCGCGATGGCGCCTTGACGGCGCACGCAAAATTCGAACTGCCCGTGGCTGATTTGACCAAAGGCCTGCCGCTCCTCACCGGTCCGGCGGCGATGCAGCGCGTCACCCTCCTGCTCGATCAGGGCGGCTGGGAATTCACGTCGCCGATGGCCGTGCAGGTGCAGCCCGCAACCGGACTCGCCGAAGGTCGGAGCGGCGCAACGCTGGTGCTCGGACTGGGCGGCGATCCGGTGATCAACCTCGCGCCGCAGCGGCGCAATCTCGCTGCGGAAGCCACGCAATTTTATGTGGAGGCGGCCAACCTCTACGTGCCCGGTCCGGGTGTGGTCAACGGTTACAGCCGGCTGACCGTGCGTCCGGTGCAGGGTCGCGTCGCGGCACTTGATGTCGAAGTGCCGGCCGGCTTTACGGTGGGCGAGGTAAACGGCGGCCCGGTCGGCGCGTGGCGCTTCGATCCGGAAAAACGGCGGCTGCATGTGGCGGTCGAACCCGCGCAGGCCAATGCCTTCAGCTTTGTCGTCGAGACCCAGCGCGGCACCGCCGCCCTCCCCTTCGATCTCACCTTGCAACCCGTGCGCGTGAGCGGTGCCGCCGGTGAAGTCGGCATGCTCGCCCTGGCTTTCGGCGGCGACGCGCAACCAGAAGGCCTAAAACCAACGGGTCTGTCGGCCGTGAGCATCACGGACTTTGACCCCGCCCTGCTGCCGCATGGACGCGACCACCAGCCACTGGCGACGTTGCAAACCGTGTTTCGTTACAGTCGCGAGGACGGATCGGTGACGCTGCGCGTCGCGCCGGTGGCGCCGGAGGTGCGCGTCGCGAGCAAGCAGGTTCTCTCCCTCGGTGACGACCGCCTCGTGCTCTCCGCGGATCTCACGGTGGCGATCACCCGGGTGGGCTTGTTCAAGCTCAGCTTAGCGCTGCCCGCCGGACTGGAAGTGGAAGCACTGAGCGGTCCGGCGCTGAGTCACTGGACCGAAGCTGATGAAAGCGGGAAGCGGATCGTCACGCTGCATCTCAATGGCCGCACCCTCGGTGAACAAAATTTCGCGCTCACCCTGGTCGGACCGGTGCCCGCGGCGCAGGCCGGCTGGAAAGTGCCCCAGGTGTTGTTGCGCGAAGCCACGCGACAAACGGGCGAACTGCAACTCGTGCCGGAAAAAGGCATCCGACTGCGCGCGATGGAGCGAACGAATGTATCTGAACTCGACGCGCGCACGGTGGGCAATGTCCGCCCCGGTGTGCTCGCGTTCCGTTTGTTGCAGGAAGACTGGGTGCTGACCGTCGGCATCGAAACGCTCGATCCCTGGGTGACGGTGCAGGCGCTGCAGGAAGTGACCGCGCGCGAGGGGCAGACGCTGACGCGGATCAGTTTGCGCTACCGCGTGGAAAACGCCGCGGTGAAACAACTCCGCGTGCGGTTGCCGGGACTGAGCGAGGAACAGACGCGGACCGTGCGCGCAACCGGTGCCGCGGTGAGTGATTGCGTGCCGGTGCCCGGCGAACCCGGCCGGTGGGAGATTCGTTTTCAGCGCGGCATTGTCGGCGAAACCGCGGTGCAAATTGAATTCCAAGGCCCGGCGGCGCGCGAGCAGGCGCGGGAAATGGTGACGACCCCGGTGTTCGAAGGCGTGCGGCAGGTCGTGCAGTTCGTTGCCGTGCGCGGCGGCGGCCGGCTGGAGCTGGAGGCGGCGGTGCTGCCCCGCGGCTGGACGCGCACCGACTGGAGCGCGGTGCCTGTGGTGTTGCAGGATCGCGGCGACCGCAGCGTGCCGGCACTCGCATTCCGCGTGGCCGAGCCCGAGGCGCCACTGGCGGTGACGGTGCGCCGGCACGAAGTCGCGGACGCACTGAAATTGCGCGTGACCAGCGGCGGGTTGATCACGGTGTTGTCCCCGACCGGCCCGGCGCTCACGGCGCTGACCCTGCAGGTGGAAGTGGTCGAGAAGAGCACCCTGCGGGTGCGGCTGCCGGAGGGCGCGCAGTTGTTCAACACTTTCGTAAACAACGAAAGCGTGGCCGTCGTGCGCGAGGGCGACGCCTATCTGTTCCATGTTTCGCCCAACACCGCCGCTGATCGTTCCGCCCAGGTCCGGCTCGTGTATGCAGTGACCCAGACGCAAGGCGCGCGGATCGCGTTGCTCGGGCCCGGACTGAACGTGCCGCTTGAGAACGTTTCGTGGCGCGTGGTGATTCCGGCCGGCTACGAACTCGCGGATTACAGCGGCGGTTTGCAGCTGCACGAACAGCAGCGGGCGGGAAGTTTCGAACTCAGCGACTACCAGTCGCTGGTCCTCTCGAAGCGCGCCGCCGAAGCGAAGCAGGCGACGGATTATCTGCTGGAAGCGAACAGTCTGCTGCAGAAAGGCCAGCAACAGCAGGCGGGCGAAGTACTCAGCCGGGTTTCAAATTTCAAGGCGCTGGACGAAGCGACGAACGAGGACGCGCGCGTGCAATTGCGCACGTTGAAAACCCAGCAGGCCGTGATCGGGCTCAACACGCGGCGCCAGCGAATCTACCTCGATAACAGCGCCGACGCCGTGCGCAACGAGCAGCTGGAACAGGCGGCCAACGCCAATCCTTTCATGAAGGGAAAAATGAATTTTGATCCGCAGCAGGTGGACCAGATGCTGATGGGCAACACGGTGGAGGAAAACGCCGCGCTGCGCGGCATCGCCGGCCGGATCGTGGACCAGCAGCTCGCCGCCGAGCCGGCGCCCGGCGCGATCGATGTCACGGTGCCCGAGCGCGGCCAGACGCTCACCTTCACCCGCAGCCTCCAGGTGGACGGCGGCGCGCCGCTCGAACTCCGCCTGAAGCTCGAGCGCGGATATGGCGCGGGAACCGGCTTTGGGATCAGCGTGCTGTTGGCACTCGGCGCCATCGGCGGCCTGACGCTGCGCCGGCGCGCGGCGGCTTGACGCAAGTCACCGCCGCCCCAAGCGTGTCGCCCCGTGCAACAAAAGTTGGAAGCCTACCTGCCCCGTGTCATAGATTCTCTGAAAACCGGGTTGGGCGATCACCTGCACTCATGCTGCCTGTACGGCAGCGCTGTGCGCGGTAATTCCATCGAGGGTGTATCCGATGTGAATTTGCTGATCGTCCTGACCGAATCCAACAGCACCACGCATCAGGCCGTGGCCAAGGCACTGCACGACTTCCCGGAAGTCGACCCGTTCATTCTCGGGCGTCGAGGCTTTGAACGCAGCGTCCGCGCCTTCGCCCCCCAAGTTTGCCAGCATCCGGCGCAACTACCGCGTGCTGCATGGCGCGGATCCGCTGGCGGATATCAAAATTGATCCAGCGCTGGAAAAATTTCTGTGCGAGCAGACGCTGCGCAACCTGCGGCTCCGACTGGTGTTTTCCTTTGTCACCCTCGGCCGGCAGAAAAACTACGATCGATTTGTCATTGGCCAGGTCACCGCGCTCTTCGTGCAGCTTTCCGAGGTACTCCGCCTCGAGGGCGTAACCATTCCGGTGGATTTCGCCGGGTGCATACCGGTTTTCGAACGGGAATACAAAATCGATGGCGGGATTCTGCTCGAACTGCTCGCCCTGAAACGGGCGCCACACCGGCTGCCGGATGCCGACGCCATCCGGCTGCATGAGCGGCTCTTTCCCGTGGTCGACGCCGTGCTGGGATGGATTGAAGCCCGCTGGGCGGTGTAGTCTTCCGCGCCGCCCCAATGAATCTCTTCCTCTCGCATCCCGTGCTGGCGTCGCTCCCGGAGCACGCCTTTGATTTTCTCTTCACCACCAAAGGCCCGGATTTCCTGCCCATTTTCATGGGCTGGGTTGCCTTGGTCTTCGTTGCAGTGCTCGTGATGCGATTGAGCGGGTGCGACAACGAGTTCGTCACTTTTCTTGGGATAGCCGTCTTTGAAGGTCTTGGGGTCGCACGGATCATGGTTGGTTCCGCCCATGGCATGCACCGCTGGAATAATCTCATCGG
>JANYDX010000195.1 GCA_025363395.1 Verrucomicrobiota bacterium | reverse complement strand
GATTGAACAGATTCTGATGAATCTTTTCAATCATGCCGGCGTCTGCATGGAGCGTCGGCAGATCCTGGGCCAGGTTCACCTTGAGGCTGATATGCTCGCCGATTAAGCGGCCCAGCATTTTGATGAGTTCGGTGATGGTGCCGTTGAGATCGATCACCTGTTTGTTAATTGCATGTTTGCGGCTGAAAAGCAGCAGCTGGCGGGTGAGATTGGCGGCGCGCATTCCGGCTGCATAAATCTGCCGCAACTGTTCGGTCACTCCATCATTCAATTGGCCGCTGTCGAGCAGCAGGCGGGAATAGCCGTTAATGACGGTGAGCGTGTTGTTGAAGTCGTGGGCGACGCCTCCGGCAAGCTGTCCGATGGCTTCCATTTTCTGCGCCTGTTGCAACTGCGCTTCGAGTCGCTTGCGCTGGGTGATATCGGTGAGAGTGCCCTCATAATACGCGGTCCCACCTTGCGCATCCTTCACGACGTGTGCGCTCTCCGAAACCCACGTAACGGCGCCATCGCTGCGCCGGATCTGCGACTCCACTCCCGAAATCCGGCCGTGGGCCGCCAGGAGCAACTGCAGTTCGGCCCGGCGACCGTCGGGCAGATAAAAGCCCGCAGTGGATTCGCCGAGTCCAGCGATCAATTCTTCCTCGCTGCCGTAGCCGCAGATACGTGCCATCGACGGGTTCGCCACGAGGATGCGGCCTTCGGGCGTGGCCTGATAAATTCCTTCAGGTGCGTTTTCGAAAATACTTCGGTATTTCGCCTCCGCTTCGCTGCGGCGACGGCGTTCCTCAGCCTCGCGAAGCGCACGCTTCACGGCGGGCACGAGTCGTTCCAGATGTCCCTTTAACACGTAGTCGGTCGCGCCATTTTTCAGACTCTCGACCGCACGCTCCTCACCGACCGTACCGGAAACCAGCAGAAAGGGCACCGTTGGCGCCACGCGCTGAGCGAACTCCAAGGCGGAAGCCCCGTCGTAGGCGGGGAGGGTGAAATCTGAAATAATCAGGTCGAACGTCTGGCAGCTGAGGGCGATTTCATATTCCTCGCGCGTCGCCGCCAGACGGAATTCGCAAAGCCATTCGCCTTTGCGCAGGGCGCGTTGCACCAACGTTCGATCCGTTTCGCTGTCCTCAAGATGAAGGATCCGCAATGCGCCCGTGAATGGATGCGTGGTGGTCATTGCTTTAGCCCGTGAGTGCGTTCGTCAACTGTGGGAAAGCCGCAGTGGAACCACGGCAAAGAGGAGGCTGAGGAAATGGCGTGCCGCAGTACCGAGCTGTACTTGGTGCTACGAATAAAATGCCATCGTCGAAGAGCATGGGGTCAGGCTGCCTGCACTGGACTATCGCGTGCGGTCGCCCCACAGACAGACAGGCGCGGGAGCACAAGGTAGCAGGAATTTAGAGATGGAAGCTGAACTCACGGTAATGGTGCTGTGATCTACCTTCTATTTGTAAGAGCCTGTTTACAGACGATTCAGGCCATTCGTGGTGCCTCACCCCGAGCAACGCCTGAAACAGGCTCCCACCAGTAAAGATCCCCGGGGCAACCCCCGGGGCATTTGCAAGAAATCCAACTGGCGGATTTTGTGGCAGCGCATTCCTCGCGGGGGAGGCACCCCGCCCACACCGAACCATCTTCGGGGTATTTCACCCATTGAGAATAGACCGGTCCGGTCTCGTTGGCTCGAATCGGGTCAGCCTTTGGGTAGTTCCAGCCAGAAACGACTGCCTTTCCCAGTTTCCGATTCAACTCCAACCTGACCGCCCATGCGTTCAATGGCTTTGCGAACGATGGCGAGTCCGATCCCGGAGCCTTCAAAGGGCGGACTGCTGTTGAGTCGTTGAAAAATCTCGAAGATCTTTCGGTGTGCATCGGGCGCGATGCCAATGCCGTTGTCTTCCACCCACAGGCGCACGATGGCCCGGGGAGCGGGCCCGGGTGCCCCCTCTGCCGCGCCGGCTGCCTCCGGTTTGACGGGCACCGGAGTACCCCGATCCTCGCTCCACACGCGCACCCGGGGGACGACGCCGCGCTCCACAAATTTAACGGCATTGCTCAGCAAATTGGTCAGGCACTGGCTCAAGAAGGCTTCGTGGCCCAACATCCGCAACAAGGGGCTTTCGATGGTGATTTGGACCCGGGGGGGCGATAGTTCTGGTCTCTCCTCCACCAGTGTGTGGACCAGCGCATCGACGTCGATGGACTCCACTGTAATCGGCCGACTGATCACATGACTGACGCTGAGCACGTCTTGAATCAGACTGTCCATGCGGATCGCCGCGGTAATTACGCGATTCAGCAGGGCCACTGCGGACGGCGCAACTTCGTCGCGTGGCAACTCCAGCGCAAATTGCGTGAACCCGTGGATCGCCCGCAACGGAGCGCGCAAGTCGTGCGCCAGACTGTAGGAAAAGGCCTCCAGCTCACCGAGAGTCGCGCGCAACTGGGTGGTCCGCTCGGCCACCGCATCCTCCAGTTTATCGGCGTCCGCGCGGAGTTTGGCTTGCGCGGATTGGAGAGCTTGTTCGGTCAATTTATGATCGGTGATTTCAAGCTGTAGTCGGACGTTTGACTTTTCCGCCGCTTCTCGGAGTTCGAGCTGATGGAGCCCGCTGACTAACAATGCTTCATTCATCGCCGCCGCGGTTTGGTGGGAGTAAGCGGACTTTGTCAGTTGGAGAACAACTCGGGGGGACCGGGCGCCCGGTTCCAGCGCTGGCCAGAGCGCCGTCAACCAGCAGGACGGATTGGCTTCGCGCTCGTCCGGCTCCAACGTTGAGTCAGGTTCTTCCGCCTCATTCACCAAGTCCAGAAGCGGTACGCAACTTTGGCCATTGCTGACAATTTCGATGAAGGGTTTCCCAATCAATTCCCTTGGTTTCTTTTGCACCAGACGGCAAAAGGCGGCATTGACGAAGCACACCCGATAATCACGGCCCTCCAGCTTGAGCATGGGCAGGGGCGAGAGTTCGATGACAGGTTTGGTGTTTGTCTGCAGGTCCGGTGCGGCATTGATGCAGCCGGCAGTTGATTTCGCATTCATGAAATATTTATTTTGTGGCTTTGGGCTCGGGGGAGCTTTCCTGCCGTTCTCCGACTCGCACCGGCATTCCCGTGGTCAGTGCAGCGTAATCAGTCCGGCGCGGACTGATGATAATCACGCCCTTGTCGCTGATCACGTATTCCCGGATATCCTTGCTGTGGTTTCCGCCGCGCATTTTCACGACCAAGAGGATCTTTCTCACTTGGCCGTCGATCTCCACATAGCGCAGCCGTATTATGTCGTCAGTGAGAAACGAGATGGCGTAGTGACTGAACTGAAATGCGGTGAATGAATCATCGACCTCCACCGTGCTCAGGACCGTCACTCCCGCACCGGTCAGCGCCGAAATCATCCGGTAAAGCGATTCGCGAAAGTCTGCGCGGAAGCCGGGCGCCAGCGCCATTTCAAAACCCACCAGCGAATCGATCACCAAACGCTTGGCGCCCATCCGTTCGACGGCATCGAGAATCTCCTGCATGGTTTCATCGACCGAAAGATCGAGGGGCCGAAGATAAATAATTTCCAGTTTCCCCCCATTGATCGCCTTCTGCAGATCCAACCCGAGACTCGCCGCGCGCGTCTTGTACTTTAACGGCCGCTCCTCGAAAATCGCGATAATCCCCGACTCGTGATTGTGCAGACCACAGGAGATAAATTGGGTGGCCAGCACCGATTTCCCGGTCCCAGAAGGGCCGGCGATCAAAACACTGTCTCCCTCAAGAATTCCTCCGCCCAGCAACAAATCAAGTTCTGGTATTCCTATTGAAAGACGACGCGTGCCGTGCGGTCTGATCCTTTTTTCGATCAGACCCAGGGTTCGCGGGAAGGCTTGAACCCCGGAGTTCCCAATCCG
>JANYDX010000427.1 GCA_025363395.1 Verrucomicrobiota bacterium | reverse complement strand
GGCGCATCCCGGCGGTTGTTTGATGGAGTGCCATCGGCCGGCGACGTGTTGCATCTTACTCTTTGCCCACGCCGGCGAGGCGGGCCTTCACTTCCGTCAGCGTCACGCCGTCGAGGCGGACCACTTTGTGGCGGGATTTGTCTCCGCGAATCAACATGACGTTACGGCGGGGCAGATTGAATTCGGCCGCGAGAAACTCCAGCAGCGCGTCGTTGGCGCGGCCTTCCAGCGCCGGGGCGTGGATCTTGATTTTAAGCGCATCGCCCAGCCAACCGATGATTTCATTCCTCGGCGCGTTGGGAATGGTTTTGAGCTCAAGGGTGCAGGCCCGTTCGGCCGGCCCGCTGCGACCCGGTGACGGGGGAGCAGTCATGGCCGGCTGGTCAATTGGAGAGTTGAGGGAAACTCGCTCATGGGTTATGGGAGGGGGATCAACACCCTCGCTCAATCTATGATCCACACAATCCTGACCTTGAATTATGTCGCGGTGGGGACGATCGCGCTCGCGGGTTTCATGTTGGGCTGGCTCTGGTATTCACCGTTGCTGTTCGCCCGGGCGTGGATGCGGGAAATGAAGCTGACTCCGGAAAAAATGCGCGAGATTCCGGCCCGGGGCGTTGCGAAATATTTTGGGACGGCGTTTGGTTACATGTTGTTCAGCACTTTTGGCCTGGCGGTGCTGATTCGCTGCCAAGGGGTGACGCACTGGCTTTCCGGCACGGGCTATGGGTTGTTTGTGGGTGGTTTTGTCCTCGGGGTCCGACTACTCAACAGCAGTATGTGGGAGCAACGGTCATGGCGCCTGCAGGCGATCACCATCGGACACGAAATTGCATTGTTCACCTTGCAAGGCGCGTTGCTGGCGGTTTGGAATTGAGCCATGAAACTGGTTTCCTGGAACGTTAACGGTGTGCGCGCGGCGCTGAAGAAAGGCTTTCTCGATTACATGGGGAAGGTCGATGCGGATGTCATCTGCCTGCAGGAAACCAAGGCGCATCCGGGCGACGTCCAGCATGTGGCGTGGGTCACGGGTTACACGCCGCATTGGTATTCCGCGGTGAAGAAGGGCTATTCCGGCACGGTGATCTTCTCGCGGGTGGCGCCCAAAAAAGTGACCTGCGGCATCGGGCTGCCCGCCCACGACGACGAGGGCCGCGTGATCACGGCGGAGTTTGAGGACTTCCATTTGGTGAATGTTTACCAACCCAACTCCCAGCGCGGATTGACGCGGTTGAAGTATCGCACCGGGGAATGGGACCCGGCCTTCCTCGCCTTCCTCAAGAAGCTCGAAAAAAAGGGAAAACCGGTCGTGTTTTGTGGCGATCTGAATGTGGCGCACACCGAGATCGATCTGACCAATCCAAAAACGAACCGCCGCAACGCCGGGTTCACGGACGAGGAGCGGGCAAATTTTTCGACGCTCCTCGGCCGCGGATTTGTGGACACCTTCCGCGAGTTTGAAAAAGGGCCGGGTCATTACACATGGTGGAGCCAGATGATGAACTGCCGCCCGCGGAACATCGGGTGGCGCGTCGACTACTTTGTCGCCTCGGAGAAACTGCGCCCCTCGCTCAAGCGTGCGTGGATTTCACCCGAGGTGATGGGCAGTGATCATTGTCCTGTCGGGCTGGAATTAAAATGACCCGCCGCATCATCAAAGGAGCCGGCCGACTGAAACTCCCGGCCGAGGTGCGCCTGGGTCGCTCGGGGGTGCACGGCTACGGACTTTTTGCGCGTGATTTTATTCCGCAGGGAGCGCAGATCATCGAGTACCTGGGGGAACGCATCACCAAAGCCGAGGCGCAGCGGCGCGAGGATCAGCGACTGGCCCGGCTCGCGGCCGGCGGCGATGGGTGCGTGTATGTTTTTGAGTTGAACAAGCGCCACGATATCGACGGCAACTTTTCGTGGAACGCGGCGCGACGGATCAATCATTCCTGTAATCCGAATTGCGAGTCGTTGAATATCCGGGGGCGGATCTGGATCGTGGCGTTGCGGGATCTGGCTCCCGACGAGGAACTGAGTTTCGACTACGGCTTCAGCTATTCGGAGTGGCGTGGTCATCGCTGCCGCTGCGGGGCGCGCCAGTGCGCCGGCTATATCATCAAGTCCGGCCAGCGCTGGCGGGTGCGCCAGGCACTCGCCGCCGAGCGCACCTAAACGCGGGCTTTTCTTCCGGACTGGACAAGCCACGCTGCACCGCATGAAAGCCGCCTTGGAAATTAAAAAGCTGTTCCTCGGAAATCCACCGCTGACTCTGGCAGTCGCGGAGAGCCTGACCTGTGGCCGGTTGCAGGCGCACCTCGGCGCGGTGTCCGGGGCCTCGGGTTATTTTCTTGGCGGAATCACCGCCTACACGCTGGAGCAAAAAGTGAAACATTTGCGGGTGAATCGCGCCGCGGCCCGCCGGGTGGATTGCGTATCACAGCGCGTGGCCGTTGAAATGGCGTTGGGGGCGGTCGCGCTCTTTGGCGCGGAGGTCGGCGTAGCCACCACCGGTTACGCCGAACCGAATCCGACGGCGGGCGTCAAGGTGCCGCTGGCATGGTGGGCGATCTGCCATCGACAGCGCGGTGGTCGCACGGCGGTGATATCCGGGCTGATCGAGGTGCCGCGCGCGAAGCGGGTCGAAGCGCAGGAGCGCGTCGCGAACGAAGTATTGCGGGCGCTCGCGTCCCACCTGCGCGAGTGGCGGCAGGACGCCGGCACCCCGAAAAAATGAGCGCAAAAAAAACCCGCCGGCGATTGCGGCGGGTTTGCGAAATTGTACGGAATGGGCGCCCGCTTATTGCGTGAGACGCGTGACGTAATCCATCAGGAAATGCGCCTCCGGGGGAGGAGTGACCCAGTCGCTGAACAGCAATTCTGGAATGCGGTTGTTGCTGTTATAGAAAAGCCGGTTGGCTTCGTTGTCCGGGGACATGTAGCCGGTCTTGATCGCGGCACCGAGATAGAGACCTTCCGAGCCCGTATAAACCAACACACTCGGTTCGGTGCGGATGGAGGAGGTCACGCTCTCGCGTTCAGCGGCGCGGATGCCGGCGTTCGCCTTCGCCTCGGCGCCGAGATTGAATTTGCTTTTAAAGAGCAGGCGGGTGGCGGCGTCATCCATGAGGAGGTAAACGGCGGTGACGGATTTGCCCCCGGCCTGCAGACCGAAACTGAGTTCACCGGTGCGCAGGAAAGCGGGGACGGACCATTTGCCGTTGGGCCGGCGGGCCATGGCGACCGCATAACCGTCCTTGATGCCGAAGATAAAGCCGGCTTGGAACTGGTTCACGATGATGATCCCCTTGGCGCGTCGCAGGGTCTCGGTCGGGATGGCGGTTTTATAATTACCCTGGAGATCCTGCAGGATGGCTTCGCAAGAATCGATATGCTCGATGACGGAGGCCCGCGTTGCGACCGGTTCGGCCGAAAGGGCGCCGGCGAATGCGGCGAAAACGAAAAGGAGGGAGATAAACTTCTTCATGTGGGTTGAGTGATAATGGGCCTGCACTGCGGAAGCGCAAAGCTGTTTTCAGAAACGGAATAAGCAGATTAAAAGGGAGAATGAAAGCCCCTACTTTGTCCATCCGTTGGGCCGGCGGGGTGGGGCTCATGGGATGGACAGGCGGATGAGGGGTAAGTTTCACGGTCATTCCAATCCGCGGCGGGCAATTTCGTCCTCATCCCACCCGAGGTAATGGCCGAGTTCGTGCAGGTAGGTAAGGCGGACCTCGTCGCGATAAACAGCTTCGTCGCCCTCGGCCAGATCCAGGATATTATCCAAAAAAAGCAGAATTTGCGGGGGGAGTGGCTGGTTTTCGCCGAGTTCACCTCGATGTTCATGGCCGACGAACAACCCCAGGCTGTCCACCTCCACTCCGTCGATGACCAGGTCTTCATTGGGAAGGGGTTCGTAGCACACCGGCACCGTGTTGGCGACCCTGCGCACCGCGCGTGGCAGCCGCCGCCGGGCGGTGGCAACAACTTCCTCGGCGATCACGGTCAGGCGGCCAAAGTTCACCCCGGCACTCACGGACGCAGTTCCGCTGAAATGTCCAGTTTCTCAAAGCGCGGACCCAGTAGTCGGACACCGAGCCAGAATTCAGCGATTAAGACAGCCAGCACCGGCGGTACGACCAGGAAAATGGCCGCGGACAGCCCAATAAGCCACCAAGTGAGGACTATGCCTACAACCACCATGACAGCTGGGCAAAGCAGGACGAGCAGCAGGCAAATTATCTGGCCCGCGAAAAAAATCAGTCTCTGCCCCATGACATCCATGCCGCCGCCTGCGACGCGGTTCGTGGGTGCCCACGCGGGGAAAATCAGGGTAGCCGCGTTGGGTATGAGCAGTTGGATGGCACACAGGATCGGCATCACCACCGCAGTGGAGACGAAAACCGCGGTTCTAACGGAAGGCGTAAACCAAGCGAATGGACCTGAACCTTGAGGAAGGGAGATGGCCGCGGTAAGCAAAAACAGCCAGGCGACGCCGGTCAAAATCACCGTGGGTGCGAGGAGGCCGCCGAGTACGATTCGCCAGCCGGGCAGTGGATAGGCTTTGAGCATGTCAGCGTTGAGCAGATCGCCCCGCAGATCGTTGCGGGCCAGTTGGGGGCCGAAAACGAGAAGATAGCCCAGCAGAACCAGGGACATGAATCCGATTCCCCCCGCGATCTTTGGTCCCTCGATATCCGGCTGACCCTTGAGCCAGTTCAGACCGAGAAAGATCAATCCGGCGGCGCCCAAAAACACCTTGCGGTTGATGTAGGAGGGCGCGGCCATGAGATTTTTCCACAGAAAGGCGGCTTCCGGCGGCAGCTTGTCGCCAAGCCGGAATGGTTCGCGCTTCGCCTTGACCTTGCCTCCGCCGAAGCTCAGCCCTTTACCAGCGCGCAGCCGGGCGACCATCTCCCCCCGTTTTTGGGCGTTGGCAATGGAAGCCTCTTCAAACGGACTTTCCATCTGGTGCACCCAGAAATAATGGACGATGACGAGGCCGATGGCCGGACACAGCGCGAGAAGGTAGGTGCCGGGGCTGGTGGAGAGAAATGGCCGCACCGCCAGACGTGCGGGCCAGAGCACCCACGAGAGCGATTCCGGGCCTGACTTCATCGCCACCACGATGCCCGCGACCACCAACGCCACAAACCCACCGAGAAGCAGCACCCGCCGCCAGGTCGTCCGCAGTCCGCGAGCCGACAGCCGGCTGATAGTGAGCGCCGCCGCTGTCTGATGCAGGGATAACATGGAGTTGAATGCCCACCAGGCTCCCAGATAGCGTAGCGCCCCGATCCAACCATTGCGCAGGCCCGCGGAAATCAGCGTGAAAAAGACCGCGCCGAGGAGGGACGTCAGGAGGCCGTCTATCAGCTTGTAATGAATCAGCTGGCGTCGCGCGAGGGGAGCCGGAAACAGGAAGGTCACCTCCGCCTCCGTGAAAGCGAGGCCCGGGTGATCGCCCGGGGTAACCCAGGTAATCAAGAGGTACACGGTCAGGACCCCCGCGGCGATGATTTCGGCCCGTCCCTCGCCAAACAGGACATCGAGCCCTGGTTGCAGACCGGACTTGCCCGTGTGCCGGAAAAAGAAAAACCAAAAATAGACGGCGCCGGCAATGGCGCCCACGAGGTATTTAGGCTGGCGCAGGCGGCGCAGGCGGCTGTGCAGGACATTGCGCAGCGACATGAACCGCAAAAACAACAGAGCGCGAAGCAGGTCCATGGAGATCAGTTTTCGGAGCCACCGGTCGCCCGGATAAATACTTCCTCAAGGCTGACCCCGGTTTCGCCGTTGCTGAACTGGGCAACAACATCGGGCAGGGTGCCGAGCGCGATGCGTTCACCCTGCTTCATGATGAGGACATGGGTGCAGACTTCCTCC
>JANYDX010000393.1 GCA_025363395.1 Verrucomicrobiota bacterium | reverse complement strand
TGGCGATTGATCTCGAGGATCACGTCACCAGCACTTACGCCGGCACGGGCGGAAGCGGAATCAGGGGCGACTTCGGAAACCACCGCGCCCTTTAAGCGGTCGGGCAAATTCATCTCGCGGCGCACATCAGGAGTGAGATCTTCGACCGCGACACCGTTCAACACGCCTTCATCATCCTGCGAATTTGAGGGCTCTATTCGACCACCGCCAAATTGCTTTGGGCGCTCACCAGTGGTCACTGCCAGTTTTTCCGTTTTCCCATCGCGGAGAACATCGAGACTCACCTTCGTGCCCGGGGAGATGGCCGTTACATCGAGGGTGAGCCCGTTGGCGTCGGCCACTGCGGCACCGTTAAAGTTTGTGATCACATCGCCTTCCTTGAGTCCGGCTTTCGCCGCCGGACTGTCGGGCGTCACTTCCGCCACCAGCGCACCAGCGCGGTTTTTCAGGCCGAACGAGTCAGCGAGCGCCGGGGTAATGTCCTGGACGTGGACGCCGAGGAAACCACGAACGACTTTGCCATTTTTGACCAGGCCTTCCGCGACCTGACTGACAATATTAGCCGGGACCGCGAGGCCGACGCCTTGGAAACCGCCGGAACGGCTCAGGATGGCGGTGTTGATGCCGATGACGCGGCCGTCGATGTCGATCAGCGCGCCACCGGAATTGCCCGGATTAATGGCGGCGTCAGTCTGGATGAAATTCTCAAAGCCCTTTACGTCGCTCAGGATGCCGACCCGGCGACCCTTTGCGCTGACGATGCCGCTCGTGACCGTCTCACCGATGCCGAATGGGTTGCCAATTGCGAGCACCCGGTCGCCCACTTCAATTTTGTTCGTGTCGGCAAACGTGACCGCCGGGAGATCCTTTGCGTCAACCTTGATGACGGCGATGTCGGTGAGCGGGTCGCGCCCTACCACCTTGGCGATCAATTCACGGCCATCTTCAACGGTGACCGTGAGCTGATCGCTACCCTCGACCACGTGGTTGTTGGTGACGATGTAGCCATCCGCGCTGATAATGACGCCGGAGCCGAGGCCGGTTTGCGCCGGGCTTTGCATCTCCGGCAGCCGACCGCCGAAAAACTGGCGGAACATCGGATCATTGAACATGGGATTTTCGCCGCCATTCATGCGCACCTTCTTGGCTTTAATCTCGCTGGTGATCTTGACCACGCTGGGAGCGACGCGTTTGACGATATCCGAATAGCTGGCCCGCTCTAGCTGACCGCGGGAAACGATTTGGGAATCGTGTTTAAGCACCAGCGGGGACGAGGAGCCCGCGGCTCCGGCAGCGCCAGCGAGCAAGCCGGCCACTGCGACCAAACCAGCAGCCCCGACGAATCGACGATTCAAGCAATCAAAGAAAGTTTTTTTCATGGGACCTACAATATCACCCCGACCTATCGGCATCCTTTCCCGAACATTACAAAGTTGAAAGGAAATCACGCATAGAGGGACGACACCACCCGCTCATTTCCCATATAGCCACTCCCGCAGGGCGGAATGAACCACTTGATTCATTTTCGATCTCCAAAGCAGCGCGATGTGTCCGTTCCGGCACCTCTGGTTCGTCGAGGTATTACACACATCGAATGCAATGCCGCATCCGATCAAGTGCCCAATCCAATGCCAACATCCACCCCTTCTCCTTCCTCCTCGTCAAAGCCAGCGGCGAAACCGATCCCCAACGGCTTTCACACGGTAACGCCGTACCTCGTGTGCGATGGCGCGTCCGATGCCATTACGTTTTACGAGAAGGCATTTGGGGCCACTGAACTCCTGCGGGTGCCCACACCAAAAGGGAAACTGATGCACGCCTCGATCAAAATCGGTGACTCGATCATCATGCTAAACGACGAATTCCCCAAGATGGGTGCACTCGGACCCAAGGAGCGCCAGGGTTCCTCCGGACGATCCATCTCTTCGTGGACAACGCTGATGCTTCATTTGCCCGCGCGGTCAAAGCAGGCGCCACGGTGAAGATGCCAATCCAGGACATGTTTTGGGGAGACCGTTACGGCATCATCGCAGATCAGTTCGGCCACAACTCGTCGATCGCGACACATCTACACGACCTGACCGTGGAACAGATTCAACCGGCCGCGCGAAACGCCTGCGGCTGAAAGGCGGAAGGCCTCGCGGCTTGAACGGTGTCCCCGGGAAATCCGCTACTCCCGTCCGCCTGGGTGGAGGACCCTTTGACTTGCGCGATCACGGCGGAAACGCACGCTGGAATGATGAAATCAAGGAACGTATTGGGTGGTGCCGTGTTCTTGGCGCTCGCTGTCAGCGCTTTTTCGACGGAGACGACTTCGGCAACCAAATCGCCTTTGTCCTCCTTGAAGGACATCGGGGCATGGTTGACGAATTCGGCTCCCTTGACGAACGACACGGTGATTGAAGGGCTGAAGGGTGGTCTCTCCACTGGAGTCGACCGTGCGCTCGATGAACTTGGCAAGCCAAACGGCTTTCTGCAAAATGCGGCGTTCAAAATTTTGCTGCCCCCGGAGCTGGCGAAAGCGGAGAGAACCTTGCGCAAGCTCAAGCAGGACCGGCTGGTGGATGGACTGGTCGAGGCCCTCAATCACGCCGCGGAACAATCTGTGACCGCCACCGTGCCGATTTTCAAGGAAGCGATCACGTCCATGACGGTGGCGGACGCCCTCGCTATCCTCAAAGGGCCGCCCGATGCAGCCACCACGTATTTTCGCACTGCCAGCGGCAGTGCGTTGCGTGCAAAGATGCTTCCGCTGGTGAAAGCGGCAACTGACGCCAACGCCGTTGGCACAACCTATAAACGATTTTCTGGAGAAGCTGCTCCTCTCGCTTCAATTTTCGGAGTAAAGACAGTCGATCTCGACGCCTACGTGTGTGATCGAGCCATTTCCAGCCTGTTCACCGTGATTGCCACGCAGGAAGCGGCGCTCCGGGCGAATCCGAAAGCCGCCGCCAGCAAACTGATCGAGCGGGTTTTCAGCGCCGCGAAACAATAGCCGTATCCCGCCGGGCGGGATGCCCCACCCCGCAACTTCCCGCTTTCTTCGCCCGCGCCTCGCGGGGTGAGAGCGCCGCGCCAAGACGTAAACCAAAACTTCAACCAAGTCTGAAACATCCCTGGCAGTCATCCCAACTGCGGACCCGGTTCAGCGCATAATTTTTCCCCGCATCACGTCGCCGGGCACATCGGCCAGTTGGATTTGGTTGATCGTTTCAAACTTCACGTGATCGGCGAACTCCCAAACGACTTTTTTATCGCGCGTGATTTCGAAAACCTGCGGTTGTTTCCCGAGATTAGCGTCGCCGGGGGAATTGCACACAATCGTATTTCCATTCGGCAGCCGTTGAAAGCCCATCACCCGGCGCAGCGGATTACCCGGGATTTCTTTTTCTCCGACCTCCCACACTACGTTGAGGTTTTCATCCAGTTCCTGGATCTTATGCCCGTCGCCGAGCGCCAGGAGCAGATGACCATCGGGGAGGCGCAAGGCCATGTGAACGTCGCCCGCCACCGGGATCAGCCGCAGCCTCATGCCTCCGGCGTCAAGTTCCTCCACCGCCTGCTCGCCTTTGCGGCAGACCAGATAGTGGCCGTCGGAGGTTTGCCGCACGCCGCGGAATTGATCCGGAATTTCGACGGAGGAAGGCGGAGGTGTCATCCGGATCTCCTTTACGATATTGCCCATATTGTTGATCTCGATGAGCCGGCACGGCCCATTCTCGCCAAGGAGAAAATGCCCGTTCGGCAGCGGCTGACACGAGCAAACAAACGAGCCCTCCGGCGCGTTGTAGTCCCACAACGTGCGGCCATCGGAAAGTTTTTCGACTACCCCGCCCTTGAAGCAGAAAAAATAATTACCATCCGGGGTGATCCAGCAGTCCTGCGGATTTTCGCACTTAAATTCCCATTCCACCTGACCGTTCGCGGAGACCATCGCAACTTTCCCGCCCAACGCATCCGTGCAGAGAAAAGGATGAGCCGCTTGGGCGGCCAGTGCCGTAACGCCCAAACCAATCACTGTCGGCCAGACGGAGAATAGCTTCAGTTTCATAATGGAAGAGGTTGATCAGAGCGGGGAAAAACGCCACTGCCCGCTGGGCTTATGGCGTCGCCAACGGTCGGCGGCACCGAGCCAAT
>JANYDX010000376.1 GCA_025363395.1 Verrucomicrobiota bacterium | reverse complement strand
CGGCGATTTGGCTGCGCACGACGTTGGGTGCGATTTGAGATTCGGCCGAGGCCACCAAGACAGAGCCGATTGCGAGGAGAGAGAAGAAGAGGCGTTTCATGGGAATGCTGACCGGTGGAGAATGAGAATGGGCGGGAGGGTTTTTATTTCGCGGCTGGCCCGGCCGGCTGCGGCGCACCCGGGGCCAGCGGGATGAACCAGCCGGTGGTGCTTTGATCCACATTAAGGTACTTGTTGGCCACCCGCTTGATGTCAGCTGCGGTGATTTTCTTCGTCGCTTCATCCAGGGTATAATAGAGGGACCAGTCACCGACGGCGATCCACTGGTTGATGTTGCCCGCGATGGCGAACGAACCGTCGCGTTGAAAGGCGGAGTCCGCGAGGGCTTTGGCGATGGCGGCCTGCACTTCAGTTTCGGTGACACCGTCTTTTTTCAGGCGCTCGATTTCCTCCAGGGCGATTTTCTCCACCTGATCGTGGGTCGCTCCTGGAGCGAGTGGGATGAAGGTGAAATGGAGGGAGGGATCATGCGTGGTGAACGGGCCGGTGAACACGCCGGTGGAAAGACTTTTGTCGGTCAGGGCGCGATAAAGGCGGCTGTTTTTTCCGTCGCCGAGGATCGAGCCCAGGATTGAAACCGCGGCAAAGTCCGGGTGCGTGGCGGCGGGTGTCTTGTGCGCGATGGCGACGACACCGAGTTGTCCGGCGCGCTTGATGACGACGCGGCGCGGGCCGGTCTGGTCGGGCTCCTCCGTGTAGATCTGCGGAATGGGTTTCGGAGAATGGGGAATGGCGCCGTACGCTTTCCGGACGAGCGCCAGGGCATCGGCACTGGCAAAGTCGCCCACAATGGTGACGGTGGCGTTGTCGGGCCAGTAGAAGATGTCGTAGAACTCGCGGAGTTTTTCGATGGAGACTTTCTCGATGTCGCTCCGCCAGCCGATGGTGCTGTGGTGATAGGGGTGGGCGATGTAGGCCGCGTGGAAAATTTCCTTCATCAGGGATTGGATGGGGGAATTTTCGCCCCGCTCGAATTCGTTGCGCACCACGGTCATCTCGGGTCGCCGGTCGTCTTCGTGCAGCAGGAGGTTGCGCATGCGGTCCGCTTCCATCGCGACGACCATGCCGAGGTGCTCGCTGCCCAGGGTTTCGTAATAGTTGGTGCGGTCGAGGGAGGTGGTGGCGTTGAATTTCGCACCGGTCTTGGAGAGCAGCTGGTCCACGGAGTTGCCGTTCGCACGGTTGTAGTTAACCGAGCCCTTGAACATCAGGTGTTCGAGCAGGTGGGTCGCGCCGGTGGTGCCGGTGACCTCATTGCGGGAGCCGACGCGATAGGTGACCATGAAAGTCACAACGGGGGCGGAATGCTCGGGCAGGAGCAGGACTTGAAGGCCGTTGGCGGCGAGCGTGTACTCGTCGATGCTGCCGACAGTCTTGACGGAGGTGAAACCTTCGACGGGTGGTGGCGTAGCTTGCGCCGTCGCGGCCAGGAAGAAGAGCGCGAGGCAAGCCGGGGAAAATCGTTTCATCATAAGCAGGAAAGAAGAGCGGAAGCAGACGCTAGCACACCACCCACAGCAGCCAACAGGACAAAAAAGGCAAACGCTGGCGAGGGTGGACAGACAGCGGCCTGCCGCATTGCTTTGACCAGGATTGGGGTGGATGCGAAAAGAGTGACGTTCCTGTTTCTTGCAGAATGACAAGCCACTCAAAACCCTTCGCGTGAGCGCATGCGTGACCTGATCCGTTCCTGGAGAGTCAACTGTCCGCCGTGGGCCCGGCAGCTTGGGCTGGCGCGCGAGCATCTGGCCATTGCCCAGCGGCACAGTCGTGTCCGGGCCGCGTGGGCGTCCCACCTTGAGACGAGCCAGCGTTTGATCCTGGAAATGGCCGCGCGCTGTCCCTCGCGCGAGCGGGTGCTCATCATCGGTGCCGGAGATTGTCTCGATGTGCCGGTGGCGGGACTGGCGGAGCTGTTCACGCGGGTTACGTTGGCGGATATCGCGGTGGGGACGGAGGCCCGGCGCTGGGCGCAGCAGTTTCCGGCGCGGGTTGAGTGTGTGAACTGGGATGCCAGCGGTGCGCTTGCGGCCCTGGCGAAAGTGCGCGATCAGCTTTCAGCTGCGGACGCCCCGGCTTTTTTCACCCATGCAAACCCGGGACCGCCGCCCGGAGGAGAAGCTGATCTGGTGGTCTCGGCGAATTGTATTTCCCAATTGGGTTTGGTGCCCGGCCACTCACTCCCGGCGAAGGCGCAGGACAGTACGCTGCCGGAACGTGGTGCCCGGGCCGCGGCCCGACGTCACTTGGAATGGCTGGGCGCGCGGGCGGGTCTGCGGTTGTTGATCGCGGATGCGGCTCGGCTGGACATTGGCCTCGATGGGAAGTTGATGAAACGCGAGACGCTGCATGAGCGTTTTGGCCTGCCGCGCCCCGACCGGCAGTGGCGTTGGGACCTCGCGCCGATTCCCGAGTGGTCGGACAAGTTCCACCGCGTCCACGAGGTTGGGGCGTGGATTTATGGCGGGTGAGTGGGTTCGGAAGAGGAGCGGGTTCTGATCTACAGCGCCCGAAATTTACTTCAGCAAGCTTGAGTGCGGAGGAATTCGGGCAGACTTTGTGCTTCTACCTCATTACCCCATGAATCAAGCCACAGTCATTTCCCTCGTTAATATGAAAGGCGGGGTGGGCAAGACCACCGTAGCCGTGAACCTCGCCACCTACCTGGCGCGTGACCATCAGAAGAAAGTGCTGATCCTCGATCTCGATCCGCAGACCAACGCCTCGCTCAGTCTGATGCCGGAGAAGGCGTGGTTAAGGTGGGTGGAGGAACACGGCTCCATGGCCGACGTCTTTGAACTCGATGCCAAGCGCAAGCACGATGAACCCGTGAAATTCGCCGACTGCATTGTCCACGAAGTGGTGCCCGGCGTGGCCGGACTGGATTTATTGCCCGGACATTTGCGACTGACCTTCCTCGATCTCGACCTCGCCAGCCGGCCCGGCCGCGAGCGGATTCTCACACGGAAACTCGCCAAGGTGATCGAGGACTACGATGTGATCCTCTGCGATTGCCCGCCGAATTTGCAGACGGCGACACAGAACGCGCTTTATGCCAGCGACTGGTTTCTTGTGCCGATGCAGCCGGATTTTCTCTCCTCGATCGGCCTGAGCCTGTTGCTCGATCGGCTCGCGTATTTGAAAACCGAGCTGGAATTTAAGATCAAGTGTCTCGGGGTGGTCTTCACGCGGGTGCGTCATGTCGGGTTTCATCAGGAGACCATGGAGCGGCTGCCGGAGGAGAAGGAGTTTAAGAAACTGCATTTTTTCAAAACAGTGATTCCGGAGAATATTGCGCTCGGCGAAGCGCCGATGTCGGCCCAGCCAATCGCGCTGTACGACGGCTCGGCGCCGGGAGCCGAGGCGTTCCGGGAGTTGGCCGCTGAAGTCGCGGCGAGGTTGGGCGGGTGAGCCGCGTGGCCCGAAACTAAGGCCACCGCACTGGCCCTACAGGGGAAATGAAGAATACGGGGGGGGGCGACCCTAGGCGGAATTGTTCAGAATCTTTTCTTTCAGATGCGTGCAGCGCAATTTCGACTCGGCGTTGCGGACGGCCATGCCGTAGGCGGCGGGTTCGCCCACGATGAAAACCTTTTTCCGGCCGCGGGTGATCGCGGTGTAAATCAGGTTTCGCTGCAGCATCATGAAATGCGCCTTCAGCAGCGGGACGATTATGATGGGATATTCGCTGCCCTGCGATTTATGAATGCTGATGGCATAAGCGAGCGCGACATTGTTGAATTCTCCCCGCTCAAACAAATGCTGATCTCCGTCGAAATCGGCGATGAGTGTGCCCTTTGTCAGATCCACGCTGACGATGGTGCCGATATCGCCGTTAAAGAGGTTTTTGTCGTAGTCGTTGCGGAGCTGAATGAGCTTGTCGCCCGGCCGGTATTCGCCACTGACGGCGCGCAGACCTTTTTGCGAGGGATTGATCGCGGCTTGGAGTTGGGCGTTGAGATTGCCGACGCCCGCGACGCCCTTGTGCATCGGGGCGAGGATTTGCACGTCGGCGACGGGATCGAACCACTTGAAATGCTGTGGAATGAATTTCGTGCAGAGCTCGATGATTTTTGCGAGGCAGTCTTCGGCGCCGTTGGCGGCGATGAAATTCAAGTCGCTCCAAGGTTGGGCTTTTTCCACGGCGTCCACGATGGGCGGCGGCCGGGCTTCGCCGCCGTTGATCGCGTGGGCGGTGGTGACGATCAGGCTTTCCTCCTTTTGCCGGTAGACGAAAGAGAGGCGGGTGACCGGCACGCGTTCGGTTCCAATCAAGTCCTTGAGCACGTTGCCCGCGCCCACGCTCGGCAACTGGTCGGTATCGCCGACCAGGAGCAAGTGCGCGCGGATGGGCACGGCTTGCAGGAGCGCAGCGGCGAGGCGGGTATCGAGCATCGAGGCTTCGTCCACGATGAGAAAGTCGGTGGCAAGCGGATGGGTTTCGTTGACGGTGAAGCTGCCGTTTTCGAATTTGAGCAGCCGGTGAATCGTCGAGGCGAATCCGCCCGTGGTGGTGGACAGACGCTGCGCTGCGCGGCCTGTGGGCGCGGCCAGCGTGACGCGCACCTTCTTGGCTTTGAGGATTTCAACGAGCGCGCGAAGAATCGTGGTTTTTCCCGTTCCTGGCCCCCCGGTGAGAATCGTGGTTTTATTTGCGAGGGAATTTTTAATGGCGGTGGATTGCAGGGCGTGAAACTCGAAGCCGGCTTTTTCCTGCGCCCACTGCACGGCGGCATCAATTTTGATGGCGGGCAGGCCGGAAGGCACGGAGTTCAATCGCTTCACGGCTTCGGCGATCTTGCGTTCGGCGCGGTCGTTGACGGGCAGTTGAATGAAGAATTTTAGGCTCTTGATTTTCGATTCTACCTTTTCAGCTGCGGGTGCGCCGTCGATTTGGACGTGAGCGGTGTGCCGTACGATGCTTTTGTTTTTCAACAAGGCTTCGATGCGGGCGGTGATGAATTCCGTGGATGTTTCCAGCAGCGTCGCGGCGTGGGTGATGAGGTCTTCCTGCGGAAACGCGGTGTGGCCTTCTTCCTGCAGGGTTTCGAGCGCGTAGATCAGGCCGGCATCGAGCCGTGGTGCGGCGTCGTTGGCGTAACCGAGGTTGATGGCGATGCGGTCGGCGGTCTTGAAACCAATGCCGTCGATTTCGCGCGCAATGCGGTAGGGTTCGTCGGTGATGATCTGCTTCGCGGATGGGCCGAATTTCGCGACGATTTTTACGCACTGGGAAGTGGTGACGCCGTACGTCTGCAGATAAATGTGGACCTCGCGCAAGATTTTCTGGCCTTCCCAGGCTTCCTTGATCGCGGTGGCGCGCATTTTTCCGATGCCGGGAACTTTGCGCAGTTTGCCCGACTCCTCGCTCAGCACGCGCAGCGTATCGACGCCGAAGGTATCGACGATTTTATTGGCGTAGACTTTGCCGATGCCGGGCACGAGACCGCTGCCGAGGTATTTGCGGATACCATAAACGGAGGAAGGCAGCTCGGACTTGAAGGAGTTGATCTTGAACTGGGCGCCGTGCTGGGCGTGACGGGTCCATTCGCCGGTGAGCTGGAGCGTTTCGCCACATTGCACCCCGGGAAGCGCGCCGGTGATGGTGACGCGATCAGTTTCAGTTTTCCCCTCGGGCACACCTGGTCGCGCCGCCTTGTGGTCCGCAGTTTTGGCGGAGCTGGATTCCGGTTTGAGTTCCGCGATAGTGTAGTGGTTCTCCTCGTTAAAAAAAATAATGCGCTCAAGGACGCCGGTCAGAGAACTGGGAGAGGGAGGGGCCACGGATGCACACAGATGCACCCTGATGCGCGGCATGGCAATCACTGGCGCACCACATTCGCGGACGTGCCGGGAATTGCTTCGCCTGCGTTGCCGTCAGGACCTGAAAACAGGTGGTGGTTTTATCGCGGGCGGATCAGCGTGAGAGCCGGGGAAAGGCAGCTCATTTTGTAGGGCCGGTGCTTGCCCCGGCCTGGAGGGTGGTGCGAGCGCGAGGGCGGCTTGGATAGATTAGACGTGCGTGGGAGGCCGTCGCAAGCAACGGCCTGCTATAGGGGAAATGAAGAATATCCGGGATCTTTACTTGGAATCGCAGACTGCGGCGTTGCGCGCCGACTGCAGGGTGGGCACATTGCGCGGATGAAAATCCTTGCCGATGCTTTGGTCGGGTTGGTGGCGTTGTTGCATGGCTACTTTCTCGTGTTGGAAATGTTTCTCTGGACCAAGCCGTACGGCCGGCGTGTGTTTCAACTGACTCCGGAAAAGGCCGAGGCGACTAGGACGCTGGCGGCGAACCAAGGGCTGTATAATGGTTTTCTCGCGGCCGGGCTCGCGTGGGGATTATTAGCCGGTACGGACGGTTATGTTATCAAAGTGTTTTTTCTGGGCTGCGTCATCGTCGCGGGGATTTTTGGGGGAGCGACGGTTGGGCGGAAAATATTGTGGGTGCAAGCGGTGCCCGGGGCCCTGGCTCTCGGACTGGTTTGCTGGGTGCATTAGGATTCACGTGCCCATAAAAACGCCCGCATCGCGTGAGCAATGCGGGCGGGAGTAGGGGAAATAAACCGGCCTTGGAAAATCGCTGCCGGATTATTTCGGAGGCGCTGGCAACGGGGTTGGCCCTGTGCCCTGTGGCGTGCCCGGAGCTGGCATGGGTCCTGAAAGTGGTGAGGGGCCACCACTGGGCGCAGGAGCGGACTCGGCCCGGGCTTTTTCAACGATCTGTTGGATTTTTGGCATGAGTTCCTTTTGCATGGCTTGGACGAGCGGGGTCATGCGCTGCATGACTTGCGGCTGTTTTTGCAGCATGGATTTCCCCTCGGCGGACTCGAAGAATGCCAGCATCGCCTTGAGTTCGGCTTCGGAATAAACCTCGGCGTAGATCACGTCCACTTTACTGATAAGGGCTTTGGCGGCATCCATTGAAAGGGCCATGACTTCGCCCAGGGTTTTCATGGCGGCTTCTTTTTGGGCTGGCGTTTGATTGGGCGATGAAAGGTTCATCGATTGGGCGGCCATTTGCTGCATTTGCGCGCCCATCTGATCGAACGCCCGGTCAAACTGGGTCGCTTTGATGACCTTACGGGCCAGTTCAAGCTGGTTTGGTTCCGCGGCGACGAGCCGGGAAATCAGGGCAAGACTGAGGAGGAGGAGGGAGACTTTTTTCACAGGATGTTTGGGTTTTTAGTTTACGAAAAAATAATGAGAGGGAGGGGGACTGGACGGACGCGGGATATTACGAGTGGAAGAAATGCGGGGACAAAGGGATTGTTTTCGCCGGTGAGCTGCTGCGGAGGCGAATTGCCGGGTTATTTTTGTCGCGTGGGGGGCCACTAGGCCAGCAAAAGCGGCGAGAGCGCGCTGAGATTAGGGTAAATATTGTGCGCACCGGCGGCCCGCAGTTCGGTGGCGCTGTGGGTGCCGGTGGTCACGCCGAAAAATTCCACGCTGGAATTTTTTGCCGCCGCCAGATCATAAGGCGAGTCGCCGACGAGACAGGCGGTTGCCGCTTCGCTGCCCAAGGTGGTGAGGGCGTGCCGGGTGAATTCCGGTTCGGGTTTAATCCAAGGGGTGTCGTTGGCGCCAAAGACGCCCGCGAGTTGTGGGGTCAGCCCGAGGTGGGCGCAGACCTCGCGGGCGGCCCGGCCGCGTTTGTTGGTGAGAACAGCGCAGCATACGCCGGCGGTGTTCAGTTTGGCCAGGAGTTCATTGGCACCGGCCAGCAGCTGGACGTCTTCCAAGTTGGTTGCGTCCCAGTGGGCGATGAAGAGAGGGAGCAACGCCGCGACGTTTTCCGGTCCGGCCAGCCGGGCGATGGCTGTTTCCAACCCGCCCCCCACGGCGTCACGCACCTGGGCCAAGGTTGGCTCGGGCAGGCCGAGCTGGCGCATCGCATGGACGTGGCAGCGGTGGATGGCGGAGAAATGATCGATGAGGGTGCCGTCGAGATCGAAGAGGGCGGTGCGGAAGCGCATGGGCGAAGCAGGATTGCCGGAAGGGCGATCTCCGCGAGAAAGAAAACACCGTTTTCGGCGCGGGATTATTGGCGCCGCCAAAAAAATATCTGGTGAATGGCCCGTGAAGCAGTGAGATTGCCGCGGATGAGCGACTCCCCGCTGCCAGCCCGTGCCGACGCCTCACTGGAGGGCGACAACCTGCTTGTCCGGCTCGGCGGCGACTGGCGGATGACGGGCCTGCACCCCGCTTGGGAGAATACGGTTGGGAATTTAAGGGCCCGTCAGGTGGTGGTGCGGGCCGATCAACTCGGGGCGTGGGACAGTTCGCTCGCACTTTATCTGCGAGCCGCCCGCGTCTGGAGCGACGCGCACGGGGCGAGTTTGACTTTTGAAAAAGTGCCCGATGCAGCCCAGAAACTGGCTGACCTGCTGGCGAAAAAACCGGAACTGCCGGTCAAGCCCGCGGGTTTGCCGGATTTGTTCAGCGCTCTGGGCGGAACGACCTTCAAGCTGTGGGGCGAGACGAAGGATTTGGCGCAGCTGGTGGGGGAGTGCGTATTCAGTGGCGGGCGTTTCTTTCGCGGACAGGCGCAATTTCGCTGGCGGGATTGTTTCGCGGAAATGCAGCAATGCGGCGCGATGGCGCTCCCGATTGTGGGACTGATCAGTTTTCTCGTGGGCGTCACCCTCGCTTACACCGGATCGATTGTCGTCCGCCAGTATGGCGGTGACATCTGGATTGCCGACATGGTGGGCCTGGCGGTGATCAGGGAAATGGGGCCAATGATGGCGGCCATTGTGCTCGCGGGCCGCACGGGTGCGGCTTACGCGGCGACCTTGGGCAACATGAAAGCCAACGAGGAAATCGATGCTCTCTCCACGCTCGGGGTTTCCCCAATCGATTTTCTGGTGATGCCGCGGATTGTGGCGCTGTTTTGCATGATGCCGTTTCTGGCACTTTACTCGGATTGCCTTGGGCTGTTGGGCGGCATGGCGATCGCCGCCGCTCCGCCACTGAACATTCCGACGAATCTTTATTGGGCCGAGACGCAGACCATCGTGGATCTTTCGGATATCAACACGGGCCTGATCAAGGCGGCCTCGTTTGGTTTGCTGATTGGCGTGGCCGGTTGTTGGCGTGGCCTGCAAGCGGACCGCAGTGCGGCGGGCGTAGGTCAGGCGGCCACCGCAGCGGTGGTGACCGGCATTCTCCTCATCATCGTGGCGGATTCCATTTTCGCCGTGATGTTCAACATTCTTGGCTGGTGATTTCCCGCGTATGAATCCACCCGACTCCAACCGCACCGGCCAGCCGGCCATCGAGCTCGATGCGGTGACCTGCAGCTATGGGGAACGCGTGGTGTTGGAGAACGTTTCGTTTGCCGTGAAGCGGGCGGAGATCTTTTTCATCATCGGCGGCAGCGGTTGCGGCAAGAGCACGCTGCTCCGCCACATGATCGGGCTGAAACAGCCGGTGCAGGGTAGTGTGAAATATTTCGGGCGGGATTTCACCCATGCCACGGCGGGCCAGCGCCAGGAGTTGCTCCGCACCTTCGGCGTGCTCTATCAAAGCGGCGCACTCTGGAGTTCGATGACTCTCCGGGAAAACGTGTCGCTGCCGCTGGAGTTGCTGACCGGACTGGACCGCCGGGAGCGGGATCAAATCGCGTCCCTTAAACTGGCCCAGGTGGGACTCGCCGGCTACGAGGATTATTTTCCGTCGGAAATCAGCGGCGGCATGAAAAAGCGCGCGGGTCTGGCGCGGGCGCTGGCGCTGGATCCCGGCATTGTTTTTTTTGACGAACCCGGCGCGGGACTCGACCCCATCACCTCCCTCAAGCTCGACGAACTCGTGAAGCAGATTCGCGACACGCTGGGCACCACGATCGTCATCGTTTCGCACGAACTGGCCAGTATCTTCGACATTGCCGACCGCGTGGTGATGCTGGAGCGCGAGGTCCGGGGGATCATCGCAGAGGGTGATCCGCGGAAATTACGCGATCAGAGCAGTGATGTGCGGGTGCGCGAGTTTTTGAATAGACGTGAGGAAACAGTTCACCGACAATCAGCCCAAGACCCCAAGTGAAAACAAAACTCAGTCCTGCCGTGGTCGGAATGTTTGTGCTCGGCGCACTCCTGCTGGCGGTGATCGCCTTCCTTTCCTTCGGGGGCACCAATTTCTTCGCCAAGCCGACGCGCTTCCTCATCTATTTCAATGAATCCGTGAGCGGCCTCGATCCGGGCGCGGCCGTGAAACTCGACGGCGTGCGGATCGGCCGCGTGGCCGCCATCAATGTCCGCTACGACCAGTCCAGCAAGGAGGCGCTGGTCCAGGTGACCTGCGAGATCGACCGCAACATCCTCACCGACATCGTCGGCAAGCAGATTGACCTGACGGTTCCCTCCCAGTTGCAGGGCCTGATCGATCGCGGCCTGCGCGCCCGCTTGAGTCTCACCGGCATCACCGGACTTTTGTTTGTGGAGCTTAAATTTGAGGATGCGCGCGTTTATCCCGCCAATCCCCGTTTCATGGCCGAGCAGTATCCTGTGGTCCCGGCCATTCCGTCGCCGATTTCCGAGGTCCAGCAGAGTATCGTCGAGATTGTGGCCGATATTAAAAAAATGGATTTCGCCGGGCTGTCCAAGGAACTGAAATCCCTGCTTGCCGGCACCAATCAGAAGATCAGCGACCTGGATGTGAAGGCCCTCGGAGCCAAAGTGGGTCGCGCGGCCGACGCCGTCACGGAGTTCATCGATTCGCCCGACGCCAAGGCAGCCTTTGCGAACTTGAACGGAGCCCTGGCCGACCTGCGTGCGACGCTCGCCAAGCTGGACGGCAATGTCGGTCCGGTGAGCGATGAACTGAAAAAAACGCTAGCCTCCGCCCAGTCGGCCTTGAAATCACTCGATGCCGCTGCAGGCACCACTCAGCGTTTTGTTTTGGCCCAGGGCAATGTGGGCGATGAGCTCACGCAGTCCTTGCGCCAGCTGGCCGATGCCGCTGCGGCGCTGGAACGGCTGGCGGATACCATTGATCGCAATCCCAGCTCACTGGTCGTGGGCAAAAAGAAACCCGGAACACCATGAAGACCTTTCTCCGCCTCCTCGCCGGCACCACTTTGCTGGGCTTCGCCGGATGCAATGTCCTGCCCCAGCCGCAGGCCGATACGGTGCGTTATTTTACCCTGAGCACCGCGACTCCCACTTCGGCGCCCTCAGAAGGGACGGCCGTGCGGCCGGTCCAGCTGGCCGGGCATCTCCGCAACCGCGCCATGGCGGTCCGGGTGGGCGAGAATGAAGTGATTTACCTCGACGATGTGCGTTGGGCGGAGTCGCTCGGCGATGCGATTACGCAATTACTGCGCACCCGCCTAGGTTCGGTGGGCGGCGGCAGTGTGGTGAGTGTGCAGGTGCAGCGCTGCGAACTAGTGCGGTTTGAGAGCAATGCCGTGCAGCTTTCCGCCACCTATTCGATTCTTAGTCCGGGTGACGGCGGTTTGGCGAAGCGCGGGGTTTTTACCGCGAGCCCACGGACTTGGGATGGCAAGGATTACGGTACGCTGGTCAGCCGGTTGCGGGACGCGGTGGGTGAGCTGGGCGAGGCCATCGCCACGGCGTTGCCTGAAAAGAAATGAGCGCGTGCGGGGGAAACTGATTGCCTCGGGACGGGCAGTTCCTTGGCATGGTTTCAGCTCAGGGTATTGGCATCGTCTCCACTCCTCATGAAAACTGGATTTTCTGTTCTCCGTTTCGGCCTGCAACGCGCCCAGGATGGTACGTGCAGCCAGAACGTTCAGCAATGCGGAGAGTTTGAATCGGTGGAGCGCGCCTTCACCACCGCCCGTCAGGAAGCGATTCGTGAGTGGCAGGAAGCCTGCAAGATGCAGGAGGTCGCGACGCCGAAAATCCGCAAGATTGAGATCAAGGATACTGAGTGGGGCTATGATCTAAAGCACGACCACTTGGTGGTGGCGCGCTTCTGGGTTCACGACGGTCGCCCAGCGGAACTCGCTGGTTTTTGAGCAGCGGCTTCTCCCCCAGCGGTCGATTTTCCTCCCGGCTCTGCTGAGCCATCTATTGCTGAGTCTTGCACAATCGGGTGATCAGATTCGGACGGTAGGTCGGGTTTATCCTAAATTCCGCAGTCTCCCCCGCACCTCGGGGCTTTCCGCCGTCGCAGGGCGATGGGAGACAGGAAAGCCCGACCCCGAAAGGAGGCGATCAGCGTCACTGTATTTCGCGAGTCTTATTGAGGTGCGGTTTCGGCCTTGAGGATTCGCACTGTAACCGGCGCCCCTCCGGATACGGGATCAGAGAGAATGCCGAACCACCCTTCAGGCTCGGCTGACCACGCCCGGAAGTGCACCTTTCCTTTCGGGTCAGACAAACCCTCTTGTTGCAGGACCTGAAGACGGCCTGCCTTGTACCAGACGATTCTCACGACGGGCGTCGCGCTGCCGGTCGAGTCAGGCGCGGAAAAAATTTCTCCCGAAAGCTCGGAGAGGCCCGCACGGTTGTACAGCCAAAGTTCACCGCCGGGCCGGAGCTCCGCGCCGGACGAAGTCACGCTTCCCCTGCGAACGGTGATTTTATCAGGGCTCCATGAGCCATCAATAAATCTCGGCGGGGTTTCGATCAAATCATCCGCTGGTTTTTCGGACCGCAAGTAGGGAGCGGGTCCGGCATCCTCGCCGGTGTGCGTGATGCGCGGATTGCGATACCCGGCGGCAATCTGGTCTTCGAACGCCGCTGGAACTGTGACGATCAGGTCCAGCGGTTCGCCCTCGCCTCCAGCGGTGAACGGCACGCTGATGTCGCGCTGGACCGCCGGCAACTGGATGCGTGCGCTCCATCGCGGCTCGTGCTTCGCGCGGCCTACGATTGCAAAATCGGCAAAATAAGACCGCCCCTCCGCTTCACTCAACCGGTGGATGATGGCTTCACTTTCCAGGCGTCGAATGGGCACGTGCAGGGACAGCCGCCCTTCTCCTCTCATTACGCCGAGAAACGGTTTTTGGGCGGTGTCAAAATACGGCTTCATCGGTGTACCATCAAAATCAAGCAGCGTAGCAGCGACATTTCCGGCAATATTGTTGGCAAAGCTGATGGAATCACAAAGCGCCGACGCATGCAGGCATCGCTGGCGTAAATCGATCAATCCCCCGAGCGAACTCTGGCAAAAGAGAAAGTTGAAAATGGTTTGGGTCTCGGGCGTCCACGCATCCCAAGCATGGATGCTCAGCACCGCGGGGTAAATCCGGGCATCTTCGAGTCCCCGGTGTAAGCGGGTGAGTTCCCGAGGTCCGTACGTGGTGCCCCATTGCGCCAGCAAGGGCATCGGTCCAGGCTTAACGGCGGGAAAGATTCTTTCGAGCCACTCAAGGCCGGGACCATAGAAGACCGGATGGAGTCCACGCTGTTCAATGGTCTTTAACCAGGTAGCGGCGTCTCCGAGGGCTTGGTGCATTTCCGGCGGTAATTTTGTGCCGCGCAGGTAGGCGTAGGCCGGGTCGGCGGTTTCCGCCGGCAGAAAAGTTTCGCGCGATGAGCGGGAATGGCCGAATTGCGACCGTTGTCCCCGCCAGGCTGATTCCCAGCATACGGTCCCGACGAGCAAGGCAGGAATCACCAATCCGAGCCAAAAATACCCGCCGCACGGCGCCAGACCGAAACCGAGCCAAAGCCCCGTTGTGAGGACCAAGGTGGCGGCCAAGCCGACATAACCGATTTCATTATTGGTGACGTGCAGGGCGGCTCCCGCCACGACTGCCAGCAGCACGGCCACCGCCAAAATTATTTTATCCCCTGCGCCGGGGCGGGTGGCCCCCCGCCAAGCCGCCAGGCCGGCCACTAACGGCAAAATGGCAGACACCAAGCCGATCTGGGGCAGCCGCAAGGTCCCGTAATAAGTATGCGGTGAGGCGACATAGAATTTCCAAGTGGTGATTTGAGTCAGGGTGCTCGCACGGCTGGCGAGCGGCAGCTCGACGACGTTATGCCACCAGTCCGCTAGGGTTGCACCTGTCCAAATCAGTTCCGTGAGCAGAGGTAGAAGCAATCCCGCTGCCAACCATCCGGCAAGGGTGCCGGCAACCCTGCGCCAGTTTTCCCCGCCGGTCAGGCCTGCGCGGAGCGTCCAACCGCAGCACACGGCAAGCGCGACAAAGTGAAAATTCAACTTGTTGATTCCGCCCAGCCAAAGACCGGCCAAAACCAAAACGTGCGAGGGCCAGTCGGTCCGCCGCAGAATCGGAGCAAGCGCCGCGCCCCAAACGACGAAGGCGAGACACACGACTCCAACTGTATTGTGCCAGATGATCGTGTGTTGAACGACACTGCCAAAGAGGATACCCGCAGCGACGCCCGTGGCAGCCAGAACGGGCCAGCGACGACTCAGCACGAGGACAAATGCGGCGGTGGCGAAGGCCGTGAGATAGGCTCCGCCCCAAGTCATCGCCTGGAACGTTCCTCCGCCCATTTTTTCTGCGGCCGCATTGAGCAGAAAAATTCCGGACTGAATCGGTGAGACGATATCCGCGTAAAGCCGTTCCCCCGCCGCCACCCGGCCCACTCCGGAAACCACCAGCCCGTAATCATAAAAATCAGTGAGGTACGCATGATTTCGCCACCAGGGAAGCAGCGCGAGCAAGGTCAGGATTATTATCGCGATCGAGATCGGCCGCCACGAGTGGGGGGCTGGAGGAAAAGCGGCTGGCATGGGATTGGGCAGAATCTTCAAAGGCTCCGATCGCGTGGGAGCAGGGCCGAACGGAGCCGGAACAGAATGATCAGCGCCATAGGTTGCTGGCAGTACGAGCGCCGCGTTCCACGCCAATGTGGCCGGACCAGCGGGCGCGTTACTTCAGTGTGGCGGCGATGCGGGCGAGGGCCGCGACGACATTTTCGCGGGAGTTGAACGCGCTGATACGCACATGGCCTTCGCCGCACTTGCCAAAACCTGCGCCGGGGGTGCAGACAACCTGCGCCTGGTTGAGCAACAGATCGAAAAACTCCCACGAGTCGCGGCCGGTGTTCACCCAGATGTACGGGGCGTTGTCGCCACCGATGCAGGTGAAGCCCAGTTTGGTCACCGCTTCGCGAATGAGCTTGGCGTTGCCGAGATAGAAATCGGTGAGGTCGCGCGTCTGCTTTTTGCCGGCTTCGGTATAAACGGCGGCGGCCGCCTTTTGCACCGGGTAGGAAACGCCGTTGAATTTCGTCGTGTGGCGCCGGTTCCACAAGGCATGAAGCGTGTGTTCGTTGCCGGCGGCATCGCGGGCCTTGAGGGTTTTTGGCACGACGGTATAGGCGCAACGCAGGCCGGTGAAACCAGCCAGCTTGGAGTAGCTGCGAAATTCGATGGCGACCTCGCGGGCGCCCTCGATTTCATAAATGCTGCGCGGGATGCCGGGCGTGCGCACGTAGGCTTCGTAGGCGGCGTCGTAGAGGATGACGGCGTTGTGCTTCCTGGCGTAGGCGACCCACGCGGTGAGTTGTTCGCGCGTGGCGACGGCCCCGGTGGGATTGTTGGGGAAGCACAGATAAATCAGGTCGGTTGCATTCGCAGGCGGCGCGGGCACGTAGCCGTTGGCGGCGGTGGATTCGAGGTAGGTGATTCCTTCGTAACGACCGTCGATGTTCGCGCCGGTCCGGCCAGCCATGACATTGGTGTCCACATAAACCGGGTAAACCGGATCGGGAATGGCGAGGCGGGTGTCAGCGGCGAAGATTTCTTGAATGTTGGCGACGTCGCATTTCGAACCGTCGCTCACAAAAATCTCGTCGGCCTCGATCTTGGCGCCGAGCGCTTGGAAATCATGCTGCGCGATGGCCTCGCGCAAAAACGCATAACCCTGCTCCGGGCCGTAGCCCTTGAAGGTGGTGCGGTGGGCCATTTCATCGGTGGCGGCATGGAGCGCGGCGATGGCGACGGGCGGCAACGGCTCGGTGACATCGCCGATGCCGAGACGGATGATGGGTTTGTCCGGATTGGCGGCGACATAGGCGTTCACGCGCTTGGCGATGTCGGCGAAAAGATAGGAAGCCTTGAGCTTGGTGAAGTGTTCGTTGATGCGGATCATAGAGGAAAAAGTAGCGAGTAGCGGGTAGTGAGTAGCGACTGGGAGGCGAGTACGAAGAGCGGCAGGACAAAATGGACGGGAATGCTCGCTACCCGCTACTGGCTACTCACTTTAGCCGAGCGAATGCGAGGCTTGATAAAGGTAACGGCCTATGGATAGATCAAGCCCGTTCCGGTGATGCAAAAAATCGACAAATTAGAAGTGATGCGGGAAACCGCACTGACGTTGCGCCGGGAAGGCAAGCGTCTGGCCCTCCTCCCTACTTTGGGCGCATTGCACGCCGGCCATGCCAGCCTGATCCGGGTTGCCCGCGACCATGCCGACATCGTGATCGTCTCGGCATTTGTTAATCCGCTTCAATTTGGTCCGAGCGAGGATCTGGTCAAATACCCGCGCACGCCTGAGTTCGATGTCGCACTCTGCGAAACCGAATGCGCCGACGTGCTGTTCACACCGGCGACCGAAGACATGTTTCCGAAAGGATTTTCGACGATCGTGCAGGAGGAGGCGGTCAGCAAGCCGCTGTGCGGTGTCGCGCGACCGGCGCTCTTTCGGGGGGTGCTGACGTGCTGGCTTAAACTCTTTAATATCATCCAGCCCGACGTGCTGGTGATGGGCGAAAAAGATCCGCAGTTGGTGGCGGTCGTGGGGAAATCGGCGGACGATCTCTTTTTGCCCGTTAAAATTGTCACTGGTCCGCTCGTCCGTGATGCGGACGGCCTGGCCGTGAGTGCGCGCAACAGTTATCTGACCCCGACGCAACGCGAAGAAGCGCTGGCGGTGTTTGGCGCGCTCCGCAAAGCCCGGGAAATGGTGGAGAGCGGAGTGAAGAGCGCCGACCGGCTGGTGGCGGAGGTGACGCACATCATCGCTGCGAAACGGCGGTTGCGGGTGATCTATATTTCAGTCGTTGACCGGCATACCATGGAGCAGTTGCGCGAGATCGGCCCGGGGCAATGCCTGCTGGCCATCTCCTACTGGATCGACGAAATCCGGCTGACGGACAACATGCCGTTGTGAATGGATTTTCGGGCTGTGAATAACTTGTCAGTCCCAACGGGCGCACACTCTGGACCGGAATGCTTCTCTCGCTGTGAACAATCTGGGCATAGACCGGGTGGAATGGATAACTTTTCGCTAACTGTTCGGTCGCCAGCTTGATTTCATACCTTGCCGGTTATTTTATTAGCTCTCACGGCAGTTTTAACTTGATTGCCTCAATATAGTTACGAAAGGCTCGGAGAGGGTCTTGGTTTTTGCCCGGCGAGCGATGTGACTGAGCTAGATTCAGGGACATTAGAGAGTTAGGCAGGTGCCCGAAATTTAACTGTGTTCGAGCCGGAGGGAAAAAGGGGTGACGGGCGCGGGAAATGCGGCTGTGAAGAAAGCCGGGGAAGAACAGTTTGGCCGCCGCGACTGAGGGGTTGTATTTTGCGGGTATCTTTGGGACGACTGAGGGGTTGTGAGCGCTCTTTTCCCAGATAAACCCCGTATCGCAATTATTGGTTCCGGCGCCCTCGGCTGTTACTATGGCGCGCGCCTGGCCAAGGCTGGTAACGATGTGCACTTCTTGGTGCGCAGCGGCCGCGCGGCCATCATGGCGCGCGGAATCCGGCTAAAAACACCGACCGAGCGCATTCAGTTGAGGAAAGTGCGTTCTTACGCGACTTCCGCTGAAATCGGCCCCTGTGATTTGGTGATCATCGCCTTGAAAGCCACCGCCAACGACATGCTCCCCAAGCTGCTGCCTCCGCTCATGGGCGAAAACACTCTGGTGTTAACGCTGCAAAATGGACTGGGTGTCGAAGAGCCAGTCGCTGAGGTCGTCGGTGGTGAGCACGTGCTTGGCGCGATTTGTTTTATCGGCTGCACGCGAACTGCGCCGGGCATCGTCGAGTGTTCTTTTCCCGGGCTGATCATGTTGGGCGAATTCGGCCGGCCGGCCCAAGGCCGCACGCGCGAGGTCGCCCGGCTCTTGGAAAAAGCCGGCGTGAAATGCGAGGCGCAGGATAATCTCGAGGAATTGCGCTGGAAAAAACTCGTGTGGAATGTGCCGTTCAACGGCCTGGCCATCGCGGGTGGTGGCATTACCACGGATATTCTCATGGCGGACGAAGGCCTGCGCACCCTGGCCCGGCGCCTGATGGAGGAAGTCGTGGAGGCCGCGGCCAAGTTCGGCCACGTGATTCCGCGGTCGTTCATGGATCAGCAATTCGAACGCACGGGCAAACTCGGCAAATACAGTCCGTCCAGTTTGATTGATTTTCGCGAAGGCCGCTCAATCGAACTCGAGGAGATCTGGGGCGAACCCGTGCGGCGGGCCAAATCCGTCGGGGTCCCCGTGCCGCGATTGGAAATGCTTTACTGGCTCATCAAGCGACTGCTCGCCGCGCGCAAGACCAACGGCAAGCGCCGCTGAAATGTGGGTGGAGCCTTTGCCCGCGATTTTTGACAAGATCCGGGCACAATCGCCCTCGAATTAAAGGGTGATCTGTATTGCCCTGACTTCCTGCGCAGGGCTAGCGTGCCGGAAAGCTCTGCACCATGTCTCAAGACTCTCCGCCAAAATTCGAGCCTTTCATTCCGGCTGAGGCCAATATTCCCGAATTTACGCTCCGCGCCGTGGTCACCGGAGCCATCCTTGGCATGGTGTTTGGGGCCTCTTCGCTTTACCTCGTCCTGAAGGTTGGCCTGACGGTGAGTGCGTCGATTCCTGTCGCGGTCATTTCACTGGCCATGTTTCGAGCGTGGTCGAAGACGGGTGGACGTGACTCAACCATCCTCGAACACAACATCACGCAAACCGCCGGTTCCGCGGGCGAATCAATTGCTTTCGGCCTCGGTGTGACGATGCCTGCGATCCTGATCCTTGGCTTCGACCTCGAACTGACGCGCGTGATGCTGGTGGCGATTATGGGAGGTTTGCTGGGGATCCTGATGATGATTCCGCTGCGCCGCGCGCTGATCGTGAAGGAGCATGGTGTACTCAAATATCCCGAGGGCACGGCTTGTGCGGCTGTACTCAAGGCGGGCGTGGACGAGGTATCACGGGCCGCGGCTTCCCCCTCGGCCAAGGCCGAGATGGCAGCGGCGGAAGCGGCCGGCCTGGGCAAATCACCGGGCGCAAAAATCATCTTCACCGGCTTCGGCTTGGGCTTGTTATACAAGACCCTGAATGTCGCCTTCAAAGGCTGGAAGGATGTCCCCGAGAAAGTATTCGGCGCTCCGCTCAAGGGAGGATCGCTCAGTTGTGAAATCTCTCCTGAGCTCGTGGGTGTCGGTTACATCATCGGCCCGTATCTCGGCGGCTTGATGGCGGCCGGTGGCGTGTTGTCCTATTTGGTGCTGATTCCGTTGATCCAGTTTTTCGGCGAAGGACTCACGAGTCCGCTGGCTCCGGGCACCCGGTTAATTTCTGCGATGAGTCCCGGGCAGATTCGTGGCGCTTATGTACTTTATATTGGCGCTGGCTGCGTGGCTGCGGGTGGGATCATTAGTCTTATCCAGGCCATGCCGACGATTTGGCACGGTATGAAAGGCGGCCTGAGCGACATTGGTTTGGCAAAAGCTGGCGCGGCGGTCGGGCAGAAGGTGCCGCGCACGGACCGTGATCTGTCGCTCAAATTTGTGGGCATCGGCATCATCGTGCTCATGGCAGGCATCTTGTTTGCCCGTTCATTTCATATGAACCTGTTGGGCGCGGTTCTCATCGTGGCCTTCGGCTTTTTGTTTGTGACGGTTTCTTCGCGACTGACGGGTGAGGTCGGTTCCACTTCGAACCCGATCTCGGGCATGACGGTTGCGACGCTGCTTTTCACCTGTCTGGTCTTTCTGCTGATCGGCTGGACCGGCTCGATCTATTATGTGACGGCGCTCTCCATTGGCGGCATCGTGTGCATCGCCTCGTCCAATGGTGGCACCACTTCGCAGGACTTGAAAACCGGATTTCTCGTCGGCGCCACGCCCAAGTTGCAGCAATACGCCATTCTCATTGGAGCGTTCGGCTCGGCGGTTCTGCTTGGACCGATTTTGATGCGGCTGAATGACTCGGCGGTGGTCTACATGCCCGCTGCGCAAATCGCCCCGGGCGGATTGCACACTGATGTCACGAAGCTCGACCCGGTGAAACAGGGCCTCGTCGGGCCCCAGCTCAAGGATGATGCGAGAAAGTATTTCGCATGGCACAAGACCGATACGGTGGGTGGCCCGGCCGGAAAGTATCTCGTGAATGAACAAGGTGACGCGGTTTGGCTGGTCGATCCAGGCATCAACGGGGCTTACACGCAGCGGCCGGACGGAACGACCGTGCGCAAGTTCGATGCGCCCAAGGCCACGCTCATGTCGTACATCATCAAGGGCATTCTCGACCGAAAACTTCCGTGGGCCCTCGTGCTTTTCGGGGCGATGATAACGGTCGCACTGCAAATGTCATTCGTGCCTGCGCTCACCTTTGCGGTCGGCGTTTATCTGCCCATTTCTTCGTCACTGCCCATCTGGATTGGCGGCATGATCCGGATGGTCGTCGATCACTGGCTTCGTCGTCGTCCGGCGTATGCAAAAATGGACCAGGTTACATTCAACGCCGAGAGTGACAAGAGCCCGGGTGTGCTGCTCGCTTCCGGCTACATCGCGGGAGGTGCCATCGCGGGCATCGTGATTGCATTTCTGGCGGGCGTGCCCGGAGTTAACCACCTCGACGACGTCATGCAGCAATGGTCTGCGGCCCACAATCCGTTCTTCGAGGGCGCCAATTCCGATCTGCTCTCGCTGATTCCCTTCGTGCTGCTCTGCGTTTTCCTCTACTTGGTGGCCAAGGAGAAACTGCTGTCGCCGTCGAAGCAGTAAAGCCGTTGAGCTCCCGACGGCCACGCGGCAGTAGCCATCACTCCTCGCCTTCCCAGTAGGAAGCGTCTGCCGCGCGGAAAAATTTATGGGGAGAAGTGATGCCCCATTTGTTTGAATCCGGATAGTGCGAGACGTCGAGGGTTGGATTGTCCGCGACCAGGAAATAAAGCAAATCGCCGCTGCCCGTGTTGGTGAATTGGTGCGCCTCTCCGGGCGGATGGAGCACCACGTCGCCCGCAGTCACCGGAGTCAGGCCCTCCGCGGTGCGGACGGTTCCGTCGCCACTCACAAAAATAAACAATTCCCATTGGGCCGCGTGGGAGTGGAAGGGGCAACCGCTGAAGCCTGGCGGAAGGCGCCCAAGTTCGAGATCAAAAGGATGTCCGCCCAGTCCGGCGGGGGTGTTGCGTTTCGCTCCGATCGCTTCCGAAAGCGCCTTGCTCTCGCCGCGAAACTTCATTCCCGGTGAATCGAATTTTCCCCAGGACAGATCGTCGATGGACACCTTGCGTTGGGCCAAAGGAGCAAAGACCGGTTGAGTTGCGCCGGGCGCGGGTTGGTAAGGCGCATTTCCGGGTGAGGGGGCCGCATCCTCTCCGTCCAGGTAATCGCATTCCACCATCCGGAAAAATTTCCCCGGCGGACGCAGGCCCCATTTGTCAGAGTCGGGATAATAACACGCGTCGAGTGGCGGATTGTCGGCGATGATCAGTACCTCGAGGTCGGCGGTTCCGGAATTGATGAGCTGATGAGCCTCGCCCGGTGGCTGATAAAAGACATCGCCGGTTTTTACCGGATGGGTTTCACCGCCCACACGCACGGTGCCGTGGCCGGCGCGGACCACGAAGAGCTCCGATTGCGCAAGGTGGGAATGAAATGGACAAACCGCTGCTCCGGGGGGGACGCGGCGGATCTGGACATCGAATGGATGCCCGCCGCCCCAGAGCCCGGTGTTGCGCAGGCCGCCGAGAGCGAGCGAGACGTTGCAGCAGAAGGAATGAAATTTGCGCGTGGGCGACTGGAGTTCATCCCACACCAAATCACGGAGGTGAATATGTTTCATGCAAGGTGGTGATATGCAGCTGAAAGTTTCGGGCCGGTGTCAAGGTGGGGCGAGGTGCTTCAACTCGCGGCGTACTTCGGCTTGGAGCGCGGCTTCGGTGGGCAGGTGCAATTTGTAGCGGCTGGCAAAAATCTTTTTCTCCTGTTCGGCTCCGAGGGTGTATTTCACGACGGCATCGTTCTTGTCAGTGCAGAGAATGAGGCCGAGCGTGGGCTGGTCGCCGGCGGTGCGTTTTTCGCGGTCGTAGTAATTGACGTAGAGTTGAAGCTGTCCGAGATCGCCATGCGTGAGTTTGCCGACTTTGAGTTCGAGCAGGACGTAGCATTTTAGGACGACGTGGTAGAAGACAAGGTCGATGTAGAAGTGGTCGCCTTCGAGGGTGAGTCGTTGCTGGCGGGCGACAAAGGCGAAGCCTTTGCCGAGTTCGAGCAGGAAGGTCTGGAGCTGATTGAGGAGCGCCTGCTCAACATCGGACTCGGCGAGGCGGTGTGACTCGGGCAGACCCAGGAATTCGATGACGACGGGGTCTTTGAAAATATCGGTGGGCACGGCAATCTCGTGACCTTTGGTGGCAAGACGAAGGATGCCGGCCTTGTCGCGGCTTTTGGCGAGGCGCTCGTAGAGGAGACTGGCCATCTGGCGTTCGAGTTCGCGGGCAGACCAGCACTGCTGGATGGCTTCAATTTCGTAAAAAGCACGAACATCGGGAGATTCGACTTTGAGCAGCTGGCGATAGAGCGACCAGGCCAGATTAGGGTGGAGGAAGCCTGGCTTCCAGGACTCGGCACTCAGAGCTGAGCCAATAGCGAGGGATGATAAGTCGGATTTCCGAGACGCGATCTCGGAAATCACGCTGGGAAGCAATTTCCGAGACGGTATCTCGGAAATCAGCCGCGGATATCCCAAATAGAACGAACGGAACGCTTCGAGATTGTCGGGAGAGTAGCCGCGACCGAAGTTCTTGGTGAGCCGGCCGGAAAGACTGAGGAGCAACTTTTTCCCATAAGCAGCCCGAAGTTTCCCGCCCTGTTCAGCTTCGACGATTTCACGACCAATGAGCCAATTCGCAACGACCTGGGTGGTGTTGACCGAGCGTGCCACGCCCGCACGGGCCGATTCGAGAATCTGGCGGACGCGCGTATAAAGCGAAGAGGAGAGGCTTGGCATGGTAGCGTGGGACGACGCGCGGGAAGTTAGGTTCGAATCGGGTTTTCAGCTGCGAGGTGCGGCTCTGAGAATTCATTTAAACCATCAGCCCGAAAAATCTATGCCTGGCCGGCAATAACCGGATTTGAGAGAGTTCCAATGGCTTCGATTTCAACGCTGATCGTGTCGCCCGGTTTAAGCCAGACCGGCGGCGTCCGGGCAAAGCCCACGCCCTCAGGTGTGCCCGTGAGAATGACCGTGCCGACCGGCAGCGTTTTGTCCGCACTCAAAAACTCGATGAGCGCCGGCACATCGAAAATCATGTCGGAGGTGTTCGAGTCCTGCATGACCTTGCCGTTCAGCAGGGAGCGGATCCGCAGCGCGTTAGGATTCGGAATTTCGTCCTTCGTCACCAAGACCGGCCCGAGCGGGCAGAACGTGTCAAAGCTCTTGGCGTGATTCCACTGACCGCCGCCCAGGTCGCGCTGCCAGTCGCGCGCGCTGACATCGTTGGCACAGGTGTAACCGAGAATATAATCAAACGCTTTTTCGCGCGGCACATTGAGCGCGGTGCGACCGAGCACGATTGCGAGTTCGCATTCGTAATCCACCTGGGTGCTCGGCTGGCGCGCGGGCAGCCGAATTGCGTCGCCGGGATTTTGCACCGCGCCTGGCAATTTGATGAACCAAATGGGCCGCGCCGGCGGCGCTTTACCGCCTTCGGCGGCATGCTTCGCGTAGTTGAGGCCGATGCACAGGATATTGGTCGGCTGCATTGGTGCGAGAAGCTTGCCCGGTGTGATCACGCGCTCCGTGACGCGCCATTCACCGAGAATATCGCCTTCGATGGCGCGCGCGGTACCGTCGGGTTGTAGGGCAGCGTAGGCGGGACCGCTGGGAGTGAGATGACGGATGATTTTCACGAAAAAATGATTGAGCAAAATGGATCGAAGGCAAATCGGCAATAACCGGCTGGCCCTCGCGACAAACAATCAAGCCACGCCTGCGCTCAGGCTTTCGATTGCCGGCGAAAAACTTCCGCCAACCCAGCCTTGTCGAGCCGCTTTTCGGCGATGGCGATCATGGCGTCGTAGAGTTCGGCATTTGTAATAGCCGAGGTTGAAACGCCGTTTAATTCGAGAAAGGCGAGCGCGGTGGTGATCGCTGTCCGCTTGTTGCCCTCGATGAATGGTTGGTTTTGGGAAATATGGTAGGCGTAAGCTGCGGCCAGATCGAACAGATCGCCCTGACCATAGGAAAAATATTCATCGGCTGGGCGAGAGCTGACTCCAAGCCATGTTCATT
>JANYDX010000375.1 GCA_025363395.1 Verrucomicrobiota bacterium | reverse complement strand
TACCATCATCCCGGCCAAAGCCGGGAGGCAAAAAAATGGGGTGGGGGTTGAAGAAGGACGTGAGGCTGGCGCAAACCAAGCGATCACAACGGAAACTTTCCGTTTCAAATCATTAACCGGGTTCACGTCAAAATGTCCCCGGACTCCCACCCGGGCGATTCGATGTCTATCATCCAGTAAGAAATTGATCTAGTGGCCATCGGTTTGAAAGGGTGCCGCGGGCAGGTCATCGGAGTTTGCCAGGTTGCAGCCTGCGGGATAACTCGACCACGCATAGCGGACCGCGACGGGCGACGGAACGTTTTTGCTGCGGACCATCAGGGTGTTTCCCGCGATTACCGCTTCAGCGGGAGAAAACTGCCGGTCGGCCCCGGCGATCTCGAAAGTTTTGAGTGGCCCGTCTTTCGCGATCAGACCGGTTCCAATGTGCGAGAATTTGAGGCGAATCGTTCCGGCCTCGATCATCATTGATTCATAGCGCGGTCCGGAAAATTCCCTGGCACGGTCGTACGCTTGGGCCAGTGCGATTCGCGCCAGACGGTTGCCCACGGGAGCCTTGTTTTTCGGATGCACATTTTTCGCGTCCCCCACATCGATGGTGACCGCCATACCGGTGGCGGGCAGTTTGAGGGCTTCGGCCTGCCACGCGCGCACCTCCGGGCTGTGGGTGTCTTTATCGTGGGCCGCAAGCTGACAGAAATAAAACGGGAGTTGCCGGCCCCAGAGTTTACGCCAGTCGGTGATGAGCGTTTCGTTCCAGAGTGGAAATAGTTCGCGGGGCGCGGTGATTGATTCGCCCTGATACCAGAGTATACCCCGGATGGCGAAACCGACGACGGGTGCGATCATGCCGTTGAACATGACGGTCGGGTTGTGCTGGTCCTGCGCCGGGTCGGGCTTGGGCCGGCGCGGCGGACGCTTGCCCGCCGCCTTGGCTTGATCGGTGGCGGCCTGCCATTCCTTGAGTTCGGCCCCGGTCGGCGGGACGTAGGCCTTCACCTTCGCGTCAAATTCGTCGAGCGCGGGGTTGAGTCGCGTATCGGCGGCGATTGCGTCGCGGCGGATCCAGGCTTGGACGCAGCTCGCGCCGTAAGTGAGTGTGACGATACCGACCGGAACATTCAGCTCCTGCTGGAGATCGCGGGCAAAGAAATAACCGATGGCGGAGAATTCGCGGACATTCTCCGGGTTGCTGATTTTCCAAACGCCTGTGACTTCAGCCTTGGGCTCATAACTCCGGGCCCATTCGCCGGTGAACATCCGGACGGTGGGATGGTTGGCGGCGGCGACTTCCTCCGCCTCGTTCATCACTCCGGCGAAATAATATTTTTCCGTCTTCGCGACGGTGAAATCCATGTTGGACTGGCCGGAGCACAACCAAACTTCCCCCACGAGGACATCGTCGAGGCGCAGAGGTTGCATCGTGCGAGTACCAGTGACGGACAATGTCCTTCCCTCAGCTGACGCGTTGAGGGCGTCCAATTCGATCCGCCATTTGCCATCCGCGCCGGCCTCCGTGGTTTTTTTCTGACCGGCGAATTCCACGGTTACTTTCTCGCCGGTTTCCGCCGTGCCCCACACTGGAACGGGAAGTTCGCGTTGCAGCACCAGGTGATCGGTGAACGGACTGGCGAGCCGGATTTCCGCGCGCAACGGACAAGAGGACAGAAGGAGGGCAACGGCTAGAGAGGCGAAAGACAACGAACGGGTCATTGGACGGATGGGGTGGGTAAATTTTTCGTGCGGGGCGAACCGGCAAAATCAAGACGATAGGCAGGGCCCGGCGTTTCATTCCACCGGGAAGCGTGAGCGATGAATTCCGTGGGTTGAGCAGTGTTGCGGCGACTGGACATAAAAAACCCTCCGCATAGGCCGGAGGGTTGAAGATTCAGTGGCCGACAATGGCGATCAGAGATCGAACGTAACGCTGAGAATGAACTGGCGGGGATCGACGATGCGGAAGTTCCACGGGGTCCCGTCGGGATTGACGGCGACTGCCTGCAGACGACCGTTTTCAAACACGTTGTTCACGTTGAGCTGGACCTTGGCCCGAATCTTGCCCCGATAAAGCTTCAGATTGTAGCTGGCCATCAGATCGAAGTAATAGCGCGCTTTGTCGAACAATGGTTGCGTGGAGTCGCGGTAGCGCTGGATGCCGTCAATCCCTGGGGGCTTGCCGCGATAACCGATGATGGCCTTGCCTTCCCATCGCATCGTGCCGCCTACGGACATGTTTTTCAGGTATTTGTTATCCGTCATGCCTTGCAGCTGGTAGTTCGTCGTCGCGTTGAAACGCCACTCGCGCGTTTGGGGGCGGCGCTTGCCGGCATTGTCCACCGCGAAAGTGTAGACTGAATCGACGTTGCCGATGTAGAAATCGCGGGGAATGCCGGCGTTCTCGGCAACACCACTGCCGTTTAGGAACCAGGATTGGCCGGCGAAGGCTAATTTGGAGCCAGCCGGAGTAACAATAGTTCCATTCTGGAGGATGGTGGCGGGAAGAGTGTCGTTGGGAACGTTGAGGCTTTGCCACCAGCCGATGCGCTTGTTGATGTAATTGCCAATGGTCGCGGAGATATTGGTATCGATTGCATTCTGTTGGGTCACGTTGGCCTTAAGCGTCCAGAATTTTGTAGGATTATAAGTCATTTCGATTTCATTTCCCTTGGAACTGATATCGTTTACGTCGGAAAGAGTGACGCCGGACGTGCGCACCCAATCCACAAATGCAGAGTCGATCCCCGGCCCCATGTATTTGGAATAGGCCTCGTTGATAATCGCCGTGGCAGCGGTCTTGTCGAGGGTGGCGACCAATGCGGCGGTTGTTGCCGTGCCCCCGAGTCGAATGGTTGCGCCATTCAACGAGTCCAAAGCTCCGTTCGGGTCATTGGCTGTGCCGTATGCGGCCGCGAATACCGTGTTCGGGCCGTACTTGAGTTGGGTTAGCCAACCGATGGCCGAGTCTTCAAGATCCTGCCGGTCTCCCAAAGCGGTGCCGATGTCGAAGTCTATCCGAAGAGGCCGCGTGGCCAGAACACCAGTGACGCCGTTGCGGGCATTGTTTTGAAACGTGGTGTAGTGGTTGTAGCGGAGGGATAGTTTATCGAGGAGATTGATGGTAAATCCATAGTCCTTGCCGCTGCCGGTCGGATTCGGGAGGAGCTTTTGTTCGATGGAGTAGGCGGCGGCCTCTGGGAGGAAGTTGTCTGAAGTGTTGTAGTGCAGATTGAGCCCAAGACGCGGACCGGTCAGCACCTTGACCACTATACCCTTTGACGTAGTGCGCCCCGATGAGCCGACTCCGGCTCGGGCATCATTGAACGTGAACCGCGGAGCCGCGAAACCCGTGGTGGAATTGAGAATGTTATCGCCGCCCACATTGTCGCCGAGCACGGAATTTACGTGGTCGATGCGCACACCGAAAGTGGGAATGATACGGTCATTCCAAAAAAATCCCTGCCAGATCAGACCGCGGGTGCGAATCTCGCGCTTTTGAGGATTCTGCGTCGAGAAAAAGACTTCATCGATCTTGATCGGAGCGGTCACGACCTTCGACCCGTCCGGGTTGAAATAGGTGAGCGGATAGGCCCCGTGATAGTCCAGCCAGCGCGAGCTGTAGTCGATTACGGAGCCGGAGTTGCGGATGTCGTCGCCCACATAATAGCGACTGGCGAAATGGGTGCCGGCATTGGACGCGGAGAGATTCGTCGCATTGACCAAAGACCCGGTCACCATCTGATCGCGGTAGCGAAACTGATTGGCGACATTCTTCGTCTCGCGATATTCGCCGTAGCCGGCGAAGCGATGCTTGCCGAGCCACTTCATCCAGCCGGCTTCCTGCGTGAGGTCGAGCTGGTAGGCGAGGGTGGCGCGGTAGTTGTCGTTGGTTTCCGGGCGGCGGAACGCCTGGACTTCCGAGGTCGCGAGATACGGACGCATGAAGTATGGATTGGGATCGCCGTTGAGCAGCTTCTCATTGACGTCCACTTGGACGGACGCGGGGGCGCCGTCGGAGGC
>JANYDX010000371.1 GCA_025363395.1 Verrucomicrobiota bacterium | reverse complement strand
GGAGTGATGATGATGTTCAGCAGGCGGAGCCTCTTCCTCTTTGGCCGGAGGTTCGGCGGAAGGCACATCCATCGCGCCCGGCAAGCGGCCTCCGAGGGCGCGCTCGAGTTCGGTGCGAGCGAGCCAGTAGTCGCGCAGCACTTCGAGGCTCATGCGCTCGGCAACCTGCTGTTGCTCCTTCGCGAGCAGCAACTCGTAAGGGCTTTTCTGCATGGCGTTGTAGTGAAGCAGTGACTCGCGCAGAATGAGACGACGCTGCGGCAGCAGGTTTTTCTGAAAGAATTCCGCTGCGCTACGAGCAGCACGGAGTGCATCGCGCGCGCTGCGGACATCGGAGCCAATGTCCGCCGCCAGCGCGTCAGCCCTGTTCTGCGCCTGCCGCATCGCAGCGGAGAGGCGGGCGAGTTCGGGCTGGCCTTGATCGAAGAGCGGGAGTTGCACATCAAGCCGCGGGCCGGTCACGCGCCCGCCGCCGCTGTCACGCTCGGTATCCACTCCAAAATCCACGGTGCCAGGAAGCAGGCGGGTGTTGCGTTTGAGCTTGAGCGCTTTTTCCGCAACCGTGACTTGGGCGCGGGCGGCAGCGAGGTCGAGGCGCTGGCTGAGCGCGATTGCTTCGAGATTGTCGAGCGCGGGATCGGCGGAAGGCAGCAACGGAAGGTTGCCCGCCAATCGCCAATTAGTTTGTTCACTCGCGAGGCCGAGAAGGCGGTTGAGATGTTCTCTCGCCGCACGCACGTCGGCGTCGGCCCGCAGAAGATCGAGCTGCGTTTGCTGTGCGGAGGCTTTGGTCTGGGCCAGTTCCAGATTGGGAATGTTGCCTGCGTCGTATTGTCGGCGCGCCAAGTCGGCGGCGGCATCGTTAATCTCCGCGATGACAGAGAGACGCGCGCGAATGTCCTGCTGCGCGAGCGCTTCGTAGGCGGCGCGTTTCACATCGGCCACGAGCGAGAGCACTTCATGGGCAACGCGACGCTGCACCTGCACGAGTTGATCCTCTGCGATGCGTTTGCGGAGTGGCATCAGCAGCGAATCGAGCAGCGGCGCGGTCAGGCCAAACTCGGCATTGGGGCCGCGCGGCCGATCCTGCGGCCAGCGCACGCTCGCGCCGAAAGTCGGATTGGGCAGACGAGTGGCAGCCGCGAGATCGGCCTGCGAAAGGCCAATTTCCTCAAATGTGGCGCGCAACGCGCGGTTGTTGAGGAGCGCGATTTGCACCGCGCTCTCGACGGTGAGATCGTGCGCGAGCAGTTCGCGCGTGGCGGCGTCGGCCTCAGCGCGCTCGTTGTCGGTGAGCGGCCAGGTGGCCTGCACGTCCGCACGTTCGCGAAGCTGCGATTGCACCGCCGGCAGTGTTGCACGGGGATTGGTCGTGGCGCAGCCGGCGAGCATGAGGGCACCGGCAGGCAGAAAAAATTTGGCAAGGGAGTGCATGAAAAAAGGGGTTAAGAAAAATAGTCGCTGCCCCACACGAGGAGCGCGCCGAGGTGGGCCGTGACGATGAGCAAACCCGCCGCAAGCCAGACCACGATACGCCCAAGCCAACGGGCTTCGCGCCGGGAATCATCGGCCCAGCGGTGCGCCGCAGCCCACGCGAGCACGGAGAGTGCGGCGGTCGTAACGCCGAGCCAGCGATGCCAGGCGAGTATCGTGCGCATGGGTTGCTGAGGGTGCGATTCGTGCGCAAAAACCCAGCCGGTGATCGCGGCCATCACCGCGCCGACCGCGCCGATGGCGAGGAGGAACACCGTCAGCTTGCCCAAGCGGGCATCGTCGCGGAACACGCGGATGAATTCGAGTGCCCCCGCGAGCAGCAGCAGCGCGACGGGGAAATGCAGCACGAGCGGGTGGAGCCGGCCGAAAAACTGGTAGGCAGTCATGAGCGGAGGGGGGCGCGGGGCAATACAAGCTGCCCCGCGCACAAACCGGATTTTCGAGGCCGTTATTTCTTCGCCGACGCTTTGGCCGCAGCCGCATCGTCGATCATTTTGAGATATTTGGCTGGTTCTTTCTTGAAGTCCTTCACGCAGTCCTTGCAGCAGAACCGCACGAAACGGTCGGGCTTGCTTTCCTGCTTGTAGACATAGTCCTGGGGCTTGCCCATGTCGCCGCCGTCGAATTTGTCGCCGGAAACGGCACAGCTATCCATCGGATAGGCAGCGCGCTCTTTGGCGAGCCACGAGGCATCGGTTTTGTCGTCCACGCGAACGAGTTCGCCGGTCATCGCGGCAGCGGCCATTTTGTCGTGGGCCTCATGAGCCGCGAGCGGAACCGAGGTAAAAGCGGCGCTGGCAGCCAGCACCGCGAGAATTTTTGTGAGAGAAGAAAAGAGAAGTTTCATGGAAAAAAGTGATTCTAGATTGAGCTTAAAACACCAACGGACGGAAAACCTGCACGGGCGGACGCACGAAATGCGCGCAGCAACGCACAGAAACGCGGGCGAGCCGTGACGGTCGCGCGCGGACATAGCGACTTTGCTCGCGCAAAAAAGCGCGACGCGAAAGCCGTCAGGTCAGAAGAGGCGGTGCGTGGCTATGCCGGCACCGTTGCAATACCAGTTCTGCGAACGATAATCGTTCCGGCGGACCGGTGCTTTGGTTGCGCGATGCAAGCGCAACCATTTCCAGCGGATTTTCATCAATCCAAGTAAGGATAAAAACTGGCCCGTCCCACGCAGGCGCGGGAGCCTTTACCAAGCTCGCGGCATTGGACTGAGGCGCGAACGAGCTGAAGGTGTCGCAACTGCATCCGCAGCCATCATCATGATGCTCTCCGGCTGGTGCGGAATGATGCGCAGAGCCAGAGGCCTCATCTGCATGAGACTCTTCCGCCACGACATGATTGGAGCAGAGCGTGACCGCAATCAGCCAAGTCACGGCGGCGGCCAGCAGAATGCTGCCGCGACGACGTGCTGTGGTTGGATGGATCATGATGTCTCTATTGGTTATACACTCGAAATTAGCGTATCCCTCGGAATTTCTTTGGCAAATGATCATTTGCCAGTCGATTGGCGCAGCGGATCACCCAAGCGAAGGCTACATCGTATGCGCAATCCAATGACGTTGGATGCTCGCTCTGCTCGATTTCTTTTAGCTCTGCCCCGTCCGGAGCGCCCCATTTTATGGGCGGTCAAGGTCGTATCGCTGCGCGATCTCCACCGCGCGCAAACATTCCGCTTCCCCCTCGTTGCGGATGAATCCGCCGCCTCGGCGCTCCATCCAGCGC
>JANYDX010000321.1 GCA_025363395.1 Verrucomicrobiota bacterium | reverse complement strand
AGTGCCTTTCAAATAGAGTGCGGTCTTGGGATCGACCACGACCGGGATGCCTGCAGTCCGCACGAGAATATCGCCCCGCCGCGGTTCAGCGGTGAATTTCATCTTGTAACTCAAGCCATTGCAGCCGCCTCCAGTGATCGCGATTCGCAGGAATTCCCCCTGCTTTTCCCGGACAACCAAGGCGGCGACCTTGTCCCCCGCCGGCGCGGTCAGGCGCACGAGATTTTCATTACCTTCGCGGACACCCTCGGGAAGGGTCAGGACTGGAGTGGAGACGGACACAGCAACAGTTATTGTCCGGTGCGTGATTTTATCAAGCGTCGCGCGACAACAACCGCATTGGCAAAACTGCGCGGGCTGGCCTTGCCCTGCCCCGCGAGGCCGAAAGCGGTGCCGTGATCCGGACTGGTCCGCACATGCGACAGACCCAGCGTGACGTTTACCGCCTCGTCGAAATCGATGACTTTCAGCGGGGCGAGCCCCTGATCGTGGTAGAGCGCCACGATCACATCAAACTCGCCCTTGAGCGCGCGGGCAAAAAGCGTGTCGCCCGGCTGGCAGAGTGAAAGACCGGGAAATTCGGCTCGGAGCTGAACGAGCGCTGGGTTGAGCAGATCGCGCTCTTCATCACCGAGCAAGCCTTGCTCACCGGCATGAGGATTGAGTCCGCATACGCCGATGCGAGGTGTCGCGACCCCTTCGGCTCGCGCCAAGGTATCGGCGGCCGCCGCCGTACGGCGCAACAAGTGCGGCCCGAGCAATCGCGCCACCTGATGCAATGGCACATGCCAGGTCGCCAGCACCACACGCAGTTTTCCCCCGCAGAAAGCCATCACCGGTTCACCACCCCAGCGCGCAGCGAAAAACTCCGTTTGTCCAGGAAAGGCGTAGCCGATTTTCGCCAGTTCACTTTTGCTGACCGGACCGGTCACGACACCGGAAAACTCACCGGTTTTGCAACCGGCGGCGGCTCGCTCCATTGCCGCCCACGCAACCAGGGAACCTTCGCCAGTCGGCACGCCCGGCGTTGTGGAAAATTCTTCCAACCCCACCGCAATTTTCTCCGCGTTAGTATCCAGCGAAGCGAGCCAGAGGGCGGGGCCAATGATTGTCACTTCGGCCGCTTCCGCCCGATTGGCCGCCAGCCAGGCCGCGATAATCTCAGGTCCAATCCCGGCCGGATCACCGCACGTCAATGCCAGTTTAGCCCCCATGGCTTTATCCTTCCAGTGCCTCGCGACGGGCACGGGCGAATCCACGTTTGCCCTCACCGAAGAAGCTAAGAAATTGACGCGCCTCTGCGCTCTGAAAGATATTACCTTCGAGCGCCGCACGTGCTACTTCGCGAATATTGCCCGGAGTAAAGTAAACGGCGCGGAAGGCGGCCTTGAGCTCGCGAATGGCTTCGCGGCTGAAATTACGGCGTTTTAAGGCGACCAGATTCAGACCGATGATTTCGTTGCGCTCGGCCGCCATCGCAAACGGCGGAATATCCTGCGCAATCCGGGAGAGACCGGACACGACCACACCTTCGCCGATGCGGCAGAGTTGATGGAAGCCCGCGCCGCCCCCGAGGAAGGTGTGGCTGCCCACGGCGACGTGCCCGGCGAGCATGACATTATTGGCCAGCACGACATCATCGGCGACCACGCAGTCGTGTCCGACATGAACGTTGGCCATGACGAAACACCGGGCTCCGACGGTGGTGGCCTGGCCAGTGTGGATGGAGCGATTGATGGTCACATGCTCGCGAACAACCGTGCCCGAGCCGATGCGCACGCCCGACACCGTGGCGGGATCAAATTTTAGGAATTGAGGCACGTCACCAATCACCGCGAAGGAATGAACCACCACTCCGTCACCGAGCACCGAATATTTTTTCACGATCGCATAGGCGTGAATTATACATCCGGTCCCGAGCTGGACCTCGTCCTCGATAATGGCGGTTGGATGAATGCTCACGACTGTGTCGGCTTTTTCCGCGGGGTCGAATAGCGCTCGGTCATGAGGTCCAGTTGAGCGTCCTTGAGCAGATCGTAATTCTTGAGGATGCGGATAACCTGCAGTGTGTCGGACTTGCCGTAGCTTTTGTTGATTTCGACGCGCTCAATGATGTCGAGCAGCATGGAGCGGAAGGAAATAATACCGTCGACGCCGTGTTCCTTGAGCATCGTCACACTCTGTGATCGGAAAGGCTCGGCCGTGGGCAGACTGGGCAAAACGAGGATCTTGGTCACGTCGGGAGCATTGCCGGGTTCGTCGGCATCGACCGGGAAAAAACGCTTCACCTCCTTGCGAACGTTCTCTTCCAAAAAATGGAAAATCTCGGGGCTGCTCTTCAGCATGTTGGGCGTGAAGTGACCGGTCGTGTGCCAGCCTTTAACCACCACGATAGCCCGGTGGATGTAAGCGAGCTCGTTGGCAAAAAGAAAGAAATCGGGCCGGCGTGAGTTGCGCGCATAAGCGGGATTGTAGACGACCAGATCGACCTCTTCGTCACCCGTTTTCCGCCGCGCCTGCACCTGGTATTTGCGCACCTGTCGCACGAGAAAGCCGTTTTGCTCAAAATACTCGCGGACTATGCCTTCGTCGATGGCTGACATGGGGGGAAAATCTTAGCCGGTTGCGCCGCGATAGCACATCAAATTTTAAACCGCGCCCAGTTCGCGCCAGACGGATTCGACAACAGCCGAATCGATCTCCGATTGCGTAGCCGCTTCCCCAAGGCGCTTGAGCACGATAAAACGAAGCCGCCCGGAGCGCACTTTTTTGTCGTGCTGCATCGATTCCATCAACGCCGACAACTGCAGTGGTTCACGCAAACGGGCGGGTAAAGCGTGGGCCAAAACGGTTTGTTCAACGCGCTGCACCTCCCCTTGGGACAGATAACCGAGCTTTTGCGAGAGACGCGCCACCGCCGCAAGACCAACGCCTACCGCCTCGCCATGGAGATAACTTTTGAAACCGGTGACCTGCTCAATGGCGTGTCCGAAGGTGTGCCCGAGATTCAGCAATGCGCGCCCGCCCTCCTTGGCCAGCTCACGCTCGTCAGCTTGGACAATGTCCGCCTTCATTTCACAGCAGCGCCGGATAACAACCGGCAAGTCGGGGCTGCGCGGATTCAAAGCAGTTTTCTCGAGCCGGACAAACAGCGCCTCATCCCCCAGTAAACCGTACTTGATGATTTCCGCGGATCCGGCGGCAAATTCCTTCGGCGGCAATGTCTGCAGAAAATCGGTGGCGATGAAAACCGCGCGAGGATGATGGAAAGCGCCCACCAAGTTTTTCCCCGCAGTGAGATTGAGGCCGGTCTTCCCACCCACCGAGCTGTCCACCATAGCCAGTAGCGTCGTCGGCACCTGCATATAATCGATGCCCCGGAGATAACTGGCTGCCGCAAAACCGCCGAGATCGCCTGGAATCCCGCCGCCCACGATCCACAAGATGCCCTGCCGGGAAATACGATTGGTTGCCAGAAAATCCTGCACCTGTCCAAAAACCTCCAGCGATTTCGCCTTCTCTCCAGTAACCACCGTCAGTTGTGGAGTGGTCCCAAAACTCTGAACAAGAAACTCAGCCTGCGTCCGCGCGACTCCTGCGTCCGTGAGCAGAACCGAAGGGCAACCGGCCCGCGAGTACTCCGCCAAAGCATTTTTAATTTCTAAGCTCGCAGTTTGAGAAAAATGAATGGGATAACTTTTTTGTGCCAGTTCAACGGTGAGTCCCTGCGTCATAGATACCTTTAAAACCAGCTACTTGCACGGGTCAATGCCTGTTATCTCATTCAAATGAGACAAAATCTCAAATAATCCATTGACGTGAGAATGCGTCTCAACCTCATATTGGCCATTCTAAATGAAACAGCCTAAAAACAGCCTGCTTACCGGAATTCTAGCCATTGCGACCTTCGGCATGGTATCGAGCTCACTTTACGCCGATGAAAACTATTTCGGCTACACTTACGGGTCGGAAACCTTGCCCAAAGGTCACTGGGAAATCTATCAGTGGGTTACGGTTCGCGTCGGCAAAGCCGATGGCACCTACCGGGCCGTCGACCTTCAGACCGAAATCGAATACGGCTTTACGGACCGTTTGCAGGGCTCGTTCTATTTGAACGCCATCAAGCATGATATTTCCCAAGTGAGCGATTTCAGTGATCGCGACCAGATCCGATTTAACGGCCTGCAGGGTTCGTTGAAATACAGCCTCAAAAGTCCTTACAAAGATGGATATGGCTTAGCCGTCTATCTCGAACCTGGGTACAAGCGTTTTAGCGGCAAGGACGGTGAGCGCGTGGACATCTATTTTTTGGAGCCCAAACTAATCATACAAAAAAACTTTCTCGATGACACCCTGATCCTAGCCGCCAATTTCAGCGGGGAATTCGAGCGGGAACATCACCGCGAGGAGAAAAACTGGGAAAGTGAACTGGAACTCCAACTCAGCACGGGGCTGAGCTACCGATTCGCTCCGAACTGGTACGCCGGAGTCGAAGCCCTCGCAACCTCCGCTTTCGAACGTATGCATTTCGACGAACTCGGCGAGTATGCCGTCTTCGCCGGCCCAAACCTGCATTACGCAAATAAAAACTGGTGGGCGACACTTACCGTTTTACCCCAACTTAGCGGCTGGCCCGAAACCAAGGGACAGCGCGACCTTCAGCACTTCGAAAAACTTCAGGCCCGTCTCAAGGTCGGGGTGAATTTTTAATCCAGGCCGGGACAAGCCATGCCAACTCAGCATCCCATCCCGCCTTCGTCCAACCTCCGCGCCTGCCTCGCCACCGCGTTCCTCGTGATTCTCGGAGTTAGCGTTACAACCCGCGCCGACGAACATCTATTCGGCTACGCTCGTGGCTCCGAAACACTTCCAGCCGGCCACGCCGATCTCTACCAGTTCACCACGCTGCGGGCCGGCAAAGACGCCGGCACGTACCGCGGATGGGATTTCGAGACGGAATTCGAATACGGTTTCACGAACAAATTTCAGGCCAGTCTCACCCTGATCAATCACTACTTCAAAACGCGCGCCGTGCCCGAACTCGACGACGGGAGCAACTTCCGCATCGGCGGTTTGGAAGCGTCCGCCAAATACCGCTTCAAGAGCCCGTTCATCGATGGTTACGGCCTGGCCCTGCGCCCGGAAATCGGTTTCATCCGCTACGATGATGTCGGCGGTCTGCTCGAACATGAGTTGTTGCTGGGGGCGACGCTTATATACCAGCACAACTTTCTCGACGACACCGTCGTCTTCGACGCCAACGCCGGCTTCGATTTTACCTGGGGGAAACAGCCCGCCGAACAATATGATCACGAACTGCTGCTCGAAGGTTTGGCCGGTTTGTCGTATCGGTTCGCGCCCGGCTGGTTCGCCGGAATCGAAGGTCGCATTCACGGGGAGTTTCCAAATTTCGATCTCAGCACCCATGAGCACACCGTCATCTTTGCCGGTCCCAGTCTCCACTACGCCAGGCAGCGTTGGTGGGCCACGCTCTCGTGGGCTTATCAGGTCTGGGGTCACGAAGTGGACGCCACTGTGCCGCGCAAAACCTACGCCGAAGAGACGCGAAACGAATGTCGCCTGAAGGTCGGGTTTAATTTCTGATCACGGCTCATGCGCTCCCACTGGCTGCTCCTTCCCGCCACGCTCGCCGCTTCGACCTCGGGCTACGCGACCATCTATCTCACAGTCGAGCAGGCGCAGGCGGCGATTTGCCCGGGCGCCACGCTGACTCCCGCCCCCGTCACCCTCACTTCCACCCAGCGCGACGCCATAGAAAAAGCCAGCGGCGTGCGCGTCCGCTCGCCCGAAGTGAACGCGTGGCGCATTTCAGGCGGCGGCTGGTTCATCATCGACGAGGTCCTCGGCAAACATGAATTCATCACGTATGCCGTCGGCATCGATGCTGCGGGCTCCGTGCGCGGAGTTGAAATCATGGAGTACCGCGAGACCTACGGTGGCGACGTGAGAAATGCGAAATGGCTCGCCCAGTTCACCGGCAAGACTTCCGTCGCACCCCTCAAGCTCAACCGCGACATCAAAAACATCAGCGGCGCCACACTTTCTTCCCGCCACATCACCGACGGCGTGAAACGCCTGCTCGTCACCCATGACCTCGCGCTCAAAAAATCCTCCTGAAATCTGCCGTGCGCGCCCGCTCCTTGGCACCCTCGTGGAAGTGCGAGCCGCCGCACCGAGTGCCGGGCAAGCTGAGCGTGCAGTCAACGCCGCGTTTGCCGCGATCAAGCGCGTGCACCACCTCATGAGTTTTCACGAACCGGAGAGCGATGTAGGCCGGCTCAACCGCATCGCCACTCACCGTTCTGTGCGGGTGCACGCCTGGACCCATCTCGTTTTGCGTCGCGCGTCGCGCCTGCATGCCGACACCGGCGGACTGTTCGATATCGCGATCGCTCCGTCGCTCGTGCGCGGCGGCTGGCTGCCGCGCCCGGCAGTCCTCCCGGCGGCCGGCGGCACCACCGCCGATATCGCACTGAGCGCGGGTAATCAGGTGCGCTTCCGCCGCCCGCTGCTCATTGACTTGGGCGGCATCGCCAAGGGCTTCGCCGTCGATCAGGCCATCGCCGCGCTTCGTCGCAGCGGAGCGACGAACGGAGTCGTTAACGCGGGCGGCGATCTTCGCGTCTTCGGTGCACAGCCCGCGCTCGTCCACGTGCGCCTGCCCGAATCACCCGGCACCCTCGTGTCGCTTGGGCACGTGAGCAACGGAGCGGTCGCCACGTCGGCGCACTACTTTGCGCAACGCCGGGTGCGCGGAGCATGGCGCACCCCCATTTGTCATCCATCGCGCCGCAACTTTACTACGCAAGCATGCAGCGTGTCGGTAATGGCCGATGAATGCTGGCTGGCCGATGCACTTTGCAAAGTCGTCTGGCTCGCCGGTGCGGCGGCAATGCCTCTGCTACAAAAACATGGCGCACGCGCGCGGACTCTCGACGCGTGTGTCGGTCAAGGTTACCGGGAGGATCACACCGATGCGGCCTGACGGATTGCGCCTCAGTGCCCGACACCGCGTCTGGTTACACAGCACGTTCGCGCTGCTTTTCCTCAGCGGTGCGGTGTGGTGGGTGTTGCAGCGCTGGTTTCAAGTGGAAACGGAATTCGGCCCCCATCCCCACCGGGCGCAGCGTTGGTTGATTTTGCTTCACGGAGCTGTAGCCATGGTCGCACTCATCATCATTGGCACTCTGATACCATTGCATATCAAGCGAGGCTGGCAGGCCCGACTGAACCGGCTGAACGGCACTCTGCTAATCGCCTTCATCGCGCTGCTCACTCTGAGCGGCTATGCCCTTTATTACGCCGGGAGCGATTCCCTGCGCAATACTGCGAACGATGCTCACACTGTCCTCGGTTTTGCGCTGCCCGCCATGTTACTCTGGCACATCATCAGCGGCCGTCGGGCCCGGCGGCATTAGCCCATCGACAAAGTATTAATCAGGGCCGCGATCACTGTACATACTCCGCAAAATTATGGGGATGCCACCCAGTACTGCTTCATCACTCACCCAAAACAAGGAAGGCGCGAAATAATCCGCGCCTTCCTTGTAATCACCGCAATAATTCTCCTAAAAGAAGTCGGGCTCGCGTACGCACAACGGGCCAGTCAAGCGTACGCGAGCCCTATTTATTCATTTCTCGCACCCGTTACCGGCTACGAAAACTGAGCCATCAGTTAACCATGGATCAGTTGTTTTTTGGAGAGCCCAAAAAGCCTGAATTCAGGTAGCACAGAAACGAAGTCCAGAGCTCGTGGCCCGCACCCGGGATTTCCTGGAAATGCCATGGCTGACGTCACGTCGCAGTAGTTGGGCACCGCTTCCATGCTCGGCAATCACCCTCTTGACCTCCGCTCAATCCTGCGTTGCTTCCCTCCCAGTGTCTCCCACCAGCGACAACCTTAAACCAAAGCCAGCCCTGCGCTGGGTCGCAGTTTTTTGCGCACTCGTCGTTTGGAGTTTGAGCCTGCTGGCCGTCTGTCCGGAGCTTCACGAGGCGCTGCACGCCGATGCGGATCACGCAGATCATGAATGCGCGATCACGCTTTTCAGCCACGGTATTGAAGGCGGAGCCGCCAGCACTTGCCTGGCCTGTGCGCCCCTGCTTTTTGCGAGGCACGAAAGTTTTATCCCGCCGGTTTCGCCAGTGGCTGAACCCCTGCGCCGCCTGCCCCCCGGTCGCGGTCCTCCACTCTGCTAGGTTAGATTCGTTTCACGCCGGCGGTTCCGCCGGCTTTTGCTTGATCCTGTCCGGCCGTGGGCCGGCTGGTCGTCATTATCGCACGAATCCTGATAACTAGCATGAAAACCTACCGTTCCTTTTTCCTTTTCTCCATTCTCGCCGGTCTGGCCTCGGCCCAGACCACGCCACTGCAGCCCGCGTCCACGCCCAATCCGAATGAACTGCTCAAGCTTGAGGCTGTAGTCGTAACGGCCGGGCCCGATGCCAAATCCGCTTTCGATCTCGCCCAAGGCGCGTCGATCCTCAGCGGCGACGAGCTGCACCGAAACCTCGAACCCACTCTGGGCGAGACCCTGTCCGCCACTCCCGGAGTCAACGCGACTTATTATGGTCCGGGTGCGAGCCGCCCGATTATTCGCGGCCTCGGAGGGGATCGCGTCCGGATGCTCGACAACGGTGTTGGTTCGCTCGACGCCTCCAACGTGAGCCCCGACCACAACGTCAGCATCGAGCCCCTGCTCGTGGATCGCATCGAGGTCCTGCGCGGTCCGGCCACGCTGCTCTATGGCAGTTCGGCCGTCGGCGGCGTCGTCAATGTCATCGACAACCGCATCCCGTCCCTCGCCCCGGTCAATCCGATCACGGGGCGCGCCGAGCTGCGTTTTGATTCCGGCGCCCAGGAACGCACGGGAATATTCGCCTTCACCGCCGGCAACCCAACCTTCGCCCTTCAAATCAACGGGCTGCGCACCGAGACTGACGACGTGCACATCCCCGGTTACGGCGATCCATCGAATCCGGTCAACCGAGGCACGCTCACCAACAGTGCCATCTCGACCAAAAGCAGCTCCGCGGGCGGCACCTATTTCTGGTCGGGCGGCAACGCCGGCGTCGCCGTCAGCGAATACGATACGATCTACGGCGTGCCCGTGGGCGAACCCA